>CASBQM010000029.1 GCA_949127645.1 Synechococcales cyanobacterium PMM_0036 | reverse complement strand
TCTGGCGAAATTCCCTACGTGATTGACGAATCGGGGCTAGTATTTCCCGAAGGCAATGTCGTTGCCCTGAGAGAAAGCTTGCTCTGGCTGATGCAACAGCCGCAGGTGGCTACGCTTTTCTCTAAGCAAGCTTACGATCGCGCCATGACTTGCTACACCAATCGCGCCTTAGCGCAGCAGCAGCTTGGGTTTTATCGACAGTTGCTTAGCGGGGGCAACCCGTGAGTCGAGCCTTGCGGATTTTACAAATTGTGCCGTCAATCTCGCTAGTCTACGGTGGTCCTAGCCAGATGGTGCTGGGATTTTCTCAAGGTCTGGCGGCACAAGGCGCAGAAGTGACGATCCTAACCACCGATGCCAACGGCGATGTTGATCAAGATCCGTTAGACGTGCCGCTAAATTGCGCGATCGCCCAAGATGGCTACCAGATCTATTACTTCCGCTGTGCGCCGTTTCGCCGCTACAAGTTTTCCTGGGGGCTACTCACCTGGCTAGCGCTGAATGCCCATGAGTTTGACATTGCCCATATTCATGCGCTGTTTTCTCCGGTTAGTTCTCTGGCGGCAGCGATCGCCCGTGCCCAGAAGCTACCCTACGTCCTGCGTCCGCTGGGCACCCTTGATCCGGCAGATTTGCAGAAAAAGCGGCATTTAAAACAACTCTATGCAGCTTTATTAGAACGTCCTAACTTGGCAGGCGCGGCGGCGCTGCATTTCACGAGCGACCAGGAAGCCAAAGTCTCCGAGCGGTTTGGGGTAGTAACGCGAGACTGGGTGATGCCTTTGGGCGTAGTTGCTGGAGATGAAGTGAGCGCTGAGGCGATCGCTTCAGTGCGGCAAAGATTTGGGGTATCGAGCGATCGTCCTCTGATTCTATTTATGTCGCGGATTGATCCCAAGAAAGGGCTTGATTTATTGCTCCCTGCATTGGAACAAATTCATGCGAGAGGCAGCGCCTTTCATCTCGTGTTAGCGGGGGCAAATCCACAGGATGCCCACTACGAAAGCCAGATTCGCGCTCAGGTGAAGGCTTCACCTCTAGCAGACTGCACCACCTTCACGGGGTTTGTCTCTGGTGAGGCTAAATTGGCGCTGCTTCAGGCTGCCGACCTGTTTGTGCTGCCCTCCTACTACGAAAACTTTGGCATTGCCGTTGCCGAAGCCATGGCGGCAGGAGTACCCGTCGTGATTTCCGATCAGGTGCATATCTGGGCAGGCATTCAAGACTCCCGCTCTGGCTGGGTTGTCCCTTGTGCAGTTCCTGCCCTCACAGACGCGATCCATGAGGCACTACACCATCCAGACGATCGCCGTCAGCGCGGAGCTAACGCTCAAGCCTATGCCAAACAGCACTTTAGCTGGGAAGCGATCGCCCGTCAGATGCTAGAAGCCTATGAGCAGGTGGCGCATCGCCAGCCTGGATGAAGGGCAGAAGGGCGGTGATTTGTGCTGATTTGAATGTGCGAGAAGGGTTGCTAGGATGAACTACATATCTCAACTGTGCTTGCTGGAGGCTGGGCGACTATGACTATTGCATCCCAGAAGATGACGCTGGAAGAGTACCTTGACTATGACGACGGTACAGATACGCTTTATGAGTTGGTAAATGGGGAGTTAGTTGAGGTGCCTCCAGAGAGTGAACTGAATCGCCGAATCGCAATGTTCTTAGTGATTTATTTTGCTCAGCAAAACATTCCATCTCAACGTTTGACCCTGAAAACAGAGATTGTTGTGAGCGGTTCACGAGCAACAACCCGTTTCCCAGATCTCATGATTCTGTCGGAGGAGCTAGAAACGGCTCTAGTAGGAGCGAGTCGATCGACCGTCATGCTTGATATGCCGCCTCCAATGTTGGTGGTTGAAATTGTCAGTCCCAAACAGGAGAAGCGAGATTATCGATACAAGCGATCGGAGTATGGGGCGCGAGGCATTGCAGAATATTGGATTGTTGACCCAATGCAGCAAAAGGTAACGGTACTGGAGTGGGTAGAAGGGCTGTATGAAGAAAAAGTGTATGAGGGGGATAGTCCGATCGTCTCTCCTCTATTCGGGACTCTGAATCTCACCACCTCGAAGATTTTACAGACGCAAACTTTACAGACGCAAACTTTACAGACATAAATCTTACAGGCGTAAATCTTACAGAGAGAATAGGGGTCACTTTATAAGTGTTTATGGGTTAAATCGAAGAATTGAGGAAATACTTTAAAACAGGACTGCTTAGGTTAGACTCAGCATCAAGTCTTTTTGTGCTGCCATGCGATCGCCCTTTGCTCTGCTGAGCTTCCAGAAACCGCCGCTGCGCTCCCTGCTAATTGTGCCGCTTGTCCTGCAAATTATTCTGCAATTAGGGTGGTTTGCAGAGTTAAAGAGCCACCCTTCGTACTGGTTAAATTTGGCGCTGGCGATCGCGGCTCTGGTGGGCTTCCTGATTATCCTTAAGGTTCCAGGACTCGCCCCGTGTCCGGTACAATTTGGCGCTTTGGAGAGCTATACGCCGGAAAGCTATACGCCGGAAAGCCATATGCTGGAGAGCCACGCGTTTGAAAACAGTATGTTTGAAAACGCGCTAGATGGGATGTTTCAAACTAGCCTAAAGGGTGACTATCTTAGGGTTAATTCTGCTCTAGCCAAAATGTATGGGTACAGTTCCCCAGAAGCGCTGATTGCAGACCAGCCTAACGCTATCAATCATCTCTACGTTGAAACCGATCGCCGCAGCGAATTTGTGGCATTAATGCAGCAACAGGGCGCAGTCTCTAACTTTGAGTCTCAGATTTATCGACAGAATGGCGACATTATCTGGATTTCAGAAACGGCATGGGTTGTGCAGGATCGGGTAGGACAGCCTGTCTATTTTGAAGGCATTATTAAAGACATTACCGCAGCAAAATGCATTGAAGCCGATCGCCAACGTATTGAGCAAGAGCGGCGGCAGGTTGGAGACGAGCTAAATGCTCAGCAGAGCTTCTTGCGAAAAGTGATTGATGCAGTGCCCAGCGCTATTTTTGTCAAAGATCAGAGCGGTCGTTTTCTAGCAATTAACCAGGCGGGGGCGGCAATGTATGGCAACACAGTCGAAGAAACCCTGGGTTTGCGGGATGCAGACTTTAACCCTCACCAGGAGGAAATAGAAAAGTTTTTGGCAAGCAATCAGCAGGTAATGACGACGCGCCAGCCAATCAGCTTTTTGGCTCAAGCCATGACCAATGCCAAGGGAGAGGTGCAGTGGTATAAAACAGTGATCAGTCCATTCATTGATGACAACAATGAAGTGCAGGGCATTATTGGGTCTTCGACCAACATTACTGACTTAAAGCGAGCTGAGGAGGCGTTGCGAGTTAGTGAAGCCCAAAATCGCGCGATTTTGGCGGCTATTCCAGATATTATGGGGCGCATTCGAGGCGACGGCATTCACTTGGGCTATGTCACCTGCAAGCACATCACCGATCTGCTACCCCTGGGCTATGACGCGATCGGCAAAAGCATTTTTGAAACCTTGCCGCCCGATCTAGCTCAACGCCGCATGGATGCAATTCAGCAAGCGCTAGAAACCGGACACCCTCAAAGCTATGAACAGACAGTCTATGTCAACGATCGCCCACAGCACGAAGAGGTGCGGATTGTGGTCAGCGGTGAAGACGAAGTGCTGGTCATGGTACGAGATATCAGCGATCGCAAAAGAGCCGAACTGGCGCTCTTGCAGAAAAATCATGAGCTAGCCGAGGCTTTGCAGCAGTTGCAATCGGCTCAGCAAGGGTTAATTCAAGCTGAGAAACTGGCGGCATCAGGTCAACTTGTGGCGGGTATTGCTCACGAAATCAATACGCCCTTGGGAGCCATTCGAGCCGCCAGCGGCAACACCGCCAAAGCCCTAGAAGAATCGCTGCAACAGTTGCCTAAGCTTTCCCAAGTGCTTTCAGCCGATCAGCAAACCCACTTCTTTGCCCTGGTCGATCGCATCTTGCACAGCAACATTCAGGCAACCGCCCGTGAAAAACGCCAATGGAAGCGATCGCTGACTGAGCAGTTAGAAACTCACGATATTGAAAATGCGCGCACTGTCGCCGATACGCTAGTTGATGTTGGCATTTGCGACCAGATCGAGGCTTTCTTGCCGCTGCTCCAGGATGCCAACGCCGACTTTATTCTTCAGCTTGCCTACAACCTGGCTCGGTTGCAGGGCAACAGCCAAAACATCACCATTGCGGTCGAACGCGCCGCCAAAGTCGTGTTTGCACTGAAGAATTATGCTCGTTATGATCACAGTGGACAAAAAACGCTAGCCCAACTCACAGACGGACTGGAGACTATCCTGACGCTTTATCAAAACCTGATTAAGCAAGGGATTGAAGTGACGCGCAGTTATGACGCGCTGTCGCCCATGCTCTGCTATCCTGACGAGCTAAATCAGGTGTGGACAAATCTGATTCACAATGCCATTCAAGCCATGAGCGGTCAGGGTCGGCTAACGATTGGCGTACGGCAAGCTAGTCAGGAAGGCAAGGAATTTGCGATCGTCAGCATTGCCGATACGGGCAGCGGCATTCCGCCAGAGGTGCTGCCCCGAATTTTTGAGCCGTTCTTTACGACTAAGCTAGCCGGAGAAGGCAATGGGCTAGGGCTTGATATTAGCCGTAAAATCATCGATCGCCACTCAGGGCACATTGCGATCGAGAGCCAGCCCGGACGCACGGTCTTTGAGGTATGGCTGCCCATAGAGTAATTTCCATAGGAATACGCTTGTTTGAATAATGGTAGAGAAGCTTTAAATCATGGTAGAGAAGCCGAGTAAAGCGATACTGTTTGTAGATGATGAAGGGGTGATTCTAGAAACGCTGAAGGAGCAGCTTAAGCGCTTGTTTGGGCATAAATATGTCTATGAAGCCGCCAGTAGCGCCGATGAAGCCTGGGAAGTTTTGGAAGATTTGTTGGCGGAAAACGTAGAGGTGTTGATCTTAGTCTCAGATTGGCTGATGCCTGGTACTAAGGGAGACGAGTTTCTGATTCAAATTCATCAAAAATATCCCCATATTGTCAAAGTGATGCTGACCGGACAGGCGGATGAAGCAGCGATCGCCCGTGCCTACGAACAGGCAAATCTGCATCGCTGCCTCAGCAAACCTTGGTCTGAGTCAGATCTAGCCGATGCCATTTTGTCTGGACTAGAAGAAGACAGGCTGCAACAGGATTGACCCATGCCTCAATTTGCGATTCTCTGCATCGACGATGAAAACATGGTGCTGGAAAGCCTTAAGGAACAGCTCAAGCGTCCTTTTGGCAAAGATTATTACATCGAAGCAGCTCAGAGCAGCGAAGATGCCCTGGATATCTTAGAAGAATTGCAGCTAGAAGAAGTTGAAGTGGCGCTGATTATCTCCGACCAGATTATGCCCGGAATGAAGGGCGACGAGCTGCTGATTCAGGTTCACAGCCGCTATCCCAAAATTCTCAAGGTGCTGCTGACCGGGCAAGCCAGCGCCGAAGCCGTCGGCAATGCCGTCAATCATGCCAATCTCTATCGATACATTGCCAAACCCTGGGATGAGACAGATCTGTGCCTGACGGTGACAGAGGCTTTGCGCCGATATCGTCAAGATCAGCAGTTGGAGCAGCAAAATCACCAGCTTCAGCACATTAATCACGAGCTAGAGCAGCTTAATTCTTCTCTAGAACAAAAAGTCAGCGATCGCACCACAGAGCTAGTCAGCGCCAAAGATTCAGCCGAGGTCGCCAACCGAGCAAAGAGTGCCTTTCTTGCCAGCATGAGCCACGAGCTACGCACGCCGCTCAACGGCATTCTGGGCTATACCCAAATTCTTTTGCGCGATCGCACCCTAGCAACCAAGCAAAAGTCGGGTATCCAAATCATTCAGCAGAGCGGATTACACCTGCTAACGCTGATTAACGACATTCTCGATATCGCCAAAATTGAGGCAGAAAAGCTAGAGCTAGTCGCGCAAGATTTCCATCTCCCAAGCTGTTTAGAGGGCGTGATCGATCTGTGCGTCATCAAGGCTGAGCAGAAAGACGTGATGTTTGTCTACCAAGCTGAGGGGTTGCCCCACACGGTCTATGGTGACGAAAAGCGTCTACGACAAGCTTTACTAAATCTGTTGAGCAATGCCATCAAGTTCACGCAGCAGGGTACGGTGACGCTGAAGGTGACGAGCTGTCCAGAGCCACAGGGCAGCCCGAAGTCAGCTTACTCCATCCGCTTTCAGATTGAAGATACGGGCACGGGAATTGCCCCAAGCCATTTAGAAGATATCTTTTTACCGTTTAAGCAAGTGGGCGATCGCCATCAGCACACTGAAGGCACAGGGCTGGGGCTGACCATTACCCGCAGACTCGTAGAGCTAATGGGCGGTGCGCTACAGGTCGAAAGCCAGCTTGGAAAAGGCAGTCAATTTTGGTTTGAGCTAAAGCTACCCGGTGCGATCGAGGTCGTTGCACTTTCGTTAGGTTCTTTGGCTACTGTTCAAGGATATGAAGGCGCAAGGCGCAAAATTTTGGTAGTGGACGATCGTCCTGACAATCGCGCGGTAATTGTTGATTTGTTGCAGCCGCTAGGATTTCATCTGATTGAGGCTAACAATGGAAAAGAAGGTTTAGCCTGTGCCTTGCAGCATCAGCCTGACGCTATCATCGCGGACTTAGTAATGCCTGTGATGAATGGGTTTGAATTGACAAGTCAATTGCGTCAGATTTCAGAATTTTGGGAACTCCCAATTATTGCGTCCTCTGCCAGCGTGTTTGAGTTTAACCGTAAGGCAAGCCGAGACGCGGGATTTAGCGATTTTTTACCCAAACCTATTCAAGTAGAAGATTTGTTGAAGGTTTTGCAGCATTATCTAAATCTTGAGTGGATTTGCGAGGATGATTTAGACCCATCGCCTCCGCTCTATCCGGAGAAGCTCATTATGCCGCCTTGGTCAGAGCTAGAGGTCTTGTATGAAGCCGCTCAGATTGGTCATATTGAGCGAATTGTTCAGGAAGCCACACGCCTTGAAGTTCTGGACTGCCGCTATGCTGCCTTCGTTGACAGGCTAAGGCACCTTGCCGAGCAGTTTGATGATGTGGCGATCGTCAAATTGCTTCAGCCTCAAGCTGAGCCTTAGGTTGAGCCTTAAGTTGAGCCTCAGATCATGCCTACTGCACTAAGCTCCTGAATTTTGCCTTCTACGCCAGTTGAATTAGACCCATGAATCTAGCCTCAAAACCCCGAATTTTAATTGTCGATGACTTACCTACCAACATTAAAGTCCTGTCGGATTTGTTGCTCGACTATGGGTTTGAGGTACTAATTGCCAAAGATGGCGAGAATGCTCTGCAAAAATTGCAGCGGGTCGTGCCTGACCTGATCCTGCTGGATGTTTTGATGCCGGGTATGGACGGGTTTGAGACCTGTCGGTTGCTGAAAGACTCACCAATGACGCAAGACATTCCGGTGATTTTTATGACGGCGCTTTCAGATCCCGTAGACAAAATTAAGGGCTTGATGCTGGGAGCCGTTGATTACGTCACAAAGCCGCTGCAACATGAAGAAGTGATTGCTCGCGTTAATGTTCACCTGAAGCTCCGCATTCTCACCAAGCAGCTAGAGGAGCAAAATGCCTTGCTGCAAGAGGAAGTGCGATCGCGCAAACTTGCAGAGACAGCTCTACGCAGTTCTGAAGAAAAGTTTTCTAAAGCCTTCCGATCTAATCCAGGCCCGATGATTATCACCACTCTGGCAGAGGGGCGCTTCCTAGATGCTAATCAAAACTTTTGCAGTATTACCCACTATGCCCAGGAAGAAATTCGGGGCAAAACCTTTGGCGATCTTAATCTATGGGTGAACCTAGAAGAGGGCGATCGCTTTTTTCAAGCTTTACAAACAGAAGGCATTGTTCATCAACAAGAGCTAGAAATTCGCACTCAGCTAGGAGACGTTCGCACCCTTCAAGTGTCTGCCGAAGTCATCCAGGTAAATGACACGCCCTGTGTTTTGGCAATGACTTACGACATTACCCACTGCAAGCAGACGGCGGCGGCTCTGCAAGAAAAAGAGGAGTTTCTACGCAGTATCTACGAAGGTATAGGCATTTCTATCTTTGTCGTTAACGTGTCCGAAAACGGCGAATTTCGTAACGGAGGAGTCAACGCCCGACATGAGGAGGTAACGGGCTACGGCACCCAGGATTTTTTAGATACACCCTACGAAGATCTATTTCCGGCAGATATGGTTGCCGCCTGGTATCAAAACTACCGAGCCTGTATTGCAGCGGGCAAAACTATTCTCTATGAGGAGTTTGTGCCGTTTCAGGACATAGACCACTGGTGGCTAACGACGCTCACCCCCCTACGCAACTCTCAAGGGCGCATTTATCAGCTTGTGGGCACTTGTCTGGAGATTACCGATCGCAAAAAAGCGGAGGAAGATCTCCGTAAGAGTCAAGCTGCTCTATCGGCGGCTCAGCGAGTCGCCCATGTTGGCAACTGGGAATTTGACCTGACAACAGGCAAAATGACTTGGTCAGAAGAGAAGTTTCGTATTTTTGGGCGCGACCCTAGCTTACTAGAGCCTAGCCTAGAAGAACTATTTATGTACTACCATCCAGACGATCGTCTCTGGGTTAAACAGCAGATGGGTCACGCAATTGAGACGGGGGATGCCGTTGAGTTTGCGACTCGGCTCTGCCGTCTAGATGACACCATTCGTTATATAGAAGTTAAGGGAGAAACGGTTCTCAATGAAGCTGGGCAAATCAGTGGGCTGTTTGGCATAGTGTTGGATATCACCGATCGCAAGCAGGCAGAAGCGGCACTGCGTCAAAGTGAGGCGCGCTACCGAGCGATCGTGCAGGATCAGACCGAGCTGATTGTGCGCCACCAGAGAGATGGCACCATTACGTTTGCCAATGATGCGCTTTGCCGCTACTTTCAGCTCACGCCTGAAGCGATCGTGGGCACCCGATTTCATCCTGAAGTGTCAGAAGCCGATCGCGCCAGAATTGCCGACCTGCTCCATTCGTTAACGCCAGAATGTCCGGTGAAAACGATCGATCACCCGGTCATTGTGAATGGTCAAGTGCGCTGGACGCAGTGGATTAATCGCTGGATCGGCGATGACCAGGGCAATTTTTTAGAATTTCAGAGCGTGGGGAGAGATATTAGCGATCGCAAGCAGATGGAGGCTGAGCTGCAAAACGCTAGGGAAGTGGCAGATGCGGCAAATCTTGCCAAAAGCACATTTTTAGCCAATATGAGTCATGAGCTGCGTACGCCGCTACACGCCATCCTAGGATTCACAGAACTCTTAGCGCTAGAAGAAAACCTGTCTGAATTCCAGCAAGATAGCCTCAAAATCATTAACAACAGCGGCGAACATTTGCTGGGATTAATTAATGATGTGCTAGAAGTTTCTAAAATTGAGGCGGGTAAGGCGGTTGTCAGCCTTAGCATGGTAGACCTGCGGAGCCTCTTCAAAAATCTGGAGGATATGCTTCAGCTTAGAGCTATGGCAAAGGGACTGGAGCTGGTGTTTCACCTAGCAGACGACTTGCCTCACTACGTCCAAACCGATGAAGGTAAGCTCCGGCAAATTTTGCTCAATTTATTGGGGAACGCCATCAAATTTACGCCGTCGGGTCGCGTGACGCTGCGGGCTGAGGTGAGGGCGATCGCTCCTTCTCGATTCGATCCTGCTCTATCTCATCAGCTCTTGCTCGAAGTTGAAGATACCGGATTAGGAGTAGCACCCGACGAACTGGATACCCTGTTTGAAGCCTTTACCCAAACTGAAGCAGGTCGTAAATCTCGCAAAGGGACGGGTCTGGGTCTATTCATTAGCCGTCAACTTATCCGGCTATTGCAGGGCAGCATCACGGTCGAGAGTGCGATCGGGCAAGGAACTTGCTTCAAGTGCCATATTGGCATAGGCTTGCCCAACGCTCAGGCAGACTCTCTAGACCGTCCTATTCAGCGGGCGATCGGACTACAGCCCAACCATCCGAGCCTACGAATTCTGGTGGCAGAAGACGCGCTAGACAATCAGCTTTTATTCGTTCAGTTGCTTTCCAACATCGGGTTTGAGGTACGGGCGGCAGAAGACGGACGAGAAGCGATCGCCCTGTGGAACAACTGGAACCCTCACCTCATTTTGATGGATATGCGGATGCCCAATATGGACGGCTATGAGGCAACGCGGCAAATCAAGGCAACTGCGAGAGGCTGGAAAACCGTGATTATTGCGGTCACTGCCAGTGTTTTGGAAGAGGAGCGCACCGATATTCTTGCTTCGGGCTGTGATGATTGGCTGTGCAAGCCATTGAAGGAGCAGACGCTATTGCAGAAGTTAGCCGAATACCTGGATGTGCAGTACGTCTATGCCGAATAGCGCAAATTATTCTCTTCAAAGTAGCTCCTTAAAATAAAAAGAGGGGTGATTCGATCGCCCCTCTTTTTATCAACTAGCAGCTTTTCAGTTTCGAGGGTCGATCGCCCAAGCAGATCAGAACTCCTCTAACCTGCGCTAGCTATACCATCTAGCTAAACTGTTTAGCCAAACTCTTTAACCAATATATTGTGCTTCTGCTTCCAACTGACGAATCAAAGATTCATCCCCTCTCACACGGGCAACATCCAAACGGCGCTGGATGTTCTTGCGTAGGGTTTCACGATGAGCTTCAGCAGCTTTCATCACGATTTGCTGACGATTATTGTTCACAGTGGACATCCTTTTGAAAATATATGTGTTATCCGCATTAGTTTTTACTATAACACGCATCAGAGATTTTATGATTCAAGATACAAAACTAAGTCAAAAAATGTGTCTCAAGATACAGAAGTTTCTCGATCGGCATCTTTAGCACTCTTCTCGCTCTTCTTTGGTAGCTACCCTATCGAATCCCTATCCAGCTAAAGAAGTCTTGGCGAGTTAGCACTTCTAGTAAAATAAGCGCCACAAATCCAATCATGGCAAAGCGTCCGTTAATTAGCTCTGCGTAGGAATTCCAGCCAAATTGGGGAACTGGCTGAGGGGTCTCTGACTGAGGGGTTTCTGGCTGAATGGGCTGTTCAGAACTCATGGCGATCGCAATCTGATTGAGCCGTAACATTATCAATCAAAATCGGTCAGCTTAAACAGCTCGTGGAGCAGAAATAATCCTTTAGAATTTAGGATTGAGGTGTTCTAGACTTTAGCCAATGTCTATCCTTCCTGAGTCAGCCGTTTCTCACTCCCGCGAACAAATTTTTGATCACCTGCGGCAGAGTTTACGCCCTGGACAGCAGCGTATGGCAGACTGGCAAGGCGGATCTTTGGCGGTATCTGCCGTGCCTGGATCGGGTAAATCAACGGGGATGGCGATCGCAGCGGCTTTATTCCTGGCAAGGCGATACTTGTCCCATGTGAAATCTCAGGTGGAATCTCAGGTGGAATCTCAGGTGGAATTCCAAGATTTCCCCTCCCAAGATGCGACATTTCACGACCCTGCATTTCTACAGGCAAAGAATCTTCCTGCCGGACAGCTCATTCTTGTGACCTTTACGCGATCGGCGGTTGCCAACCTTAAGGGCAAAGTGCGGCAATACCTGAAAGAGTTATCCCTTGCCCCTCAAGGTTTCGCAGTCTCGACATTGCATGGCTTGGCGCTCAATATTGCCACACGTCACCCCACACTATCAGGGTTAAACCTTAGTCAGGCAACGCTCGTATCGCCCAATCAAAGCAGCCGCCTAATTCGCACCTGCGTTGAGCAATGGATTTCGGCACATCCCAAAACTTACCAGCAGCTCATTGAAGGACAGCAATTTGATGGCGAAGAGACAGAGCGACTGCGGCGACAGTCGGTATTGCGGACAGAGGTGCTGCCCGATCTGGCGTTTACCGTGGTTCACGAAGCTAAAAGCTCAGGTCTGCTGCCCGAAGACTTGCGGAACATGGGCAGAGATAGGGTCAGATATGCGTCTGAAGGTGCGGACTATGATGTGCTGGCGATCGCCTCCGGTCTTTATGAGCGCTATCAGGTCTTGCTGCGATCGCGCAATTTCATTGACTACGACGACATGATTTTGGCGGCGCTACGGGTGCTGGAAGATGAAGCCACTCGGCGACACTGGCAAGCCCAGGTATGCGCCGTGTTTGAGGATGAAGCTCAGGATTCTTCGCCGCTACAAACTCGGCTGCTGCAAATTTTGGCGGCAGATCCAGTCGAGCCGCAGCAGTCACTCAATCTGATTCGGGTGGGCGATCCGAATCAGGCAATTAACTCCACCTTCACGCCCGCCGATCCCCTGTTTTTCCGCGAGTTTTGCCAAGAGTGCGATCGCTTGGGCAACCTTGCCGAGATGGATCAAGCCGGACGGAGCAGCCTTCTAATTACAGAGGCGGCAAACTTTCTGCTGGATTGGGTGAACCAGAAGTATCAGGCAGAAAATGAGGCTCCTTTTCGGACGCAGTATATTCATGCTGTACCGCCCGACGATCCTCAGCCCGATGCCAATCCTGAGCCAGAGGGTGCAGGGCTAGAAATTCGCTTTCCGCCGGATGTGCATCAGACGGTAAATTTGATTGGGCTGCGCATTGCCGAGCTGTTTGCCCAATACCCCGAAGCCAGAGCCGCTGTGCTGGTGCGGGAAAATCGTCAGGGACGATACATTGCCGAACGGCTGCAAAATCCGGTGCTGTATAGCCTAGATGTGGATTTAAGTCAGCAGGGTATCGACATTTACGA
>CASBQM010000028.1 GCA_949127645.1 Synechococcales cyanobacterium PMM_0036 | reverse complement strand
TTTTTACGCCCACAAGCCAGACCTATGCTATCGCTCCCGGACTACCCGACTTTGCCCATGGCGGCTTGTGGGTGGCGATCGCCGGAGCCTTGGTCTGGGGAGCAATGCACTCCCTCACGCCCGGTCATGGCAAAACTATGGTTGGAGCCTATTTAGTGGGCACGAGAGCCACACCTCAACACGCGATTTTCCTGGCTTTGACGACGACCATCACCCATACGATCGGCGTGTTCGCGTTGGGATTGATAACGATGTTCGCAGCACAGTACATTCTGCCCGAACAGATTTATCCCTGGCTAAGTTTAATTTCAGGTCTAATGGTGGTGGCGATCGGTATCAATTTATTTCGACAACGGATTAAGAAGATTGGCGATCGGGTGAAGGTAGCTCATACTCATATCCCCAAGCCTTCTGTGTCTCCTGCCTATCAACCTGCCTATGCTAATGTTCAGACGTATCCCGATCAGGTTCAGAATCATAGCCAACCTCACGAACTTAATTCCGAGCATCAGCATCATGTTTTAGGTGAGCATCAGCATCATGATTATCAAGACCATGGTCAGGGTCATACTCACGGTCACGATCATACTCATGATCACGGTCACAGCCACGGTCACAGCCGCGGTCATAGCCATAGTCATAGCCATGATCAGGCGCATCACTCTCATCTGCCTGAAACAGACGACAATCCTGTAACCTGGCGCAGTTTGCTAGCGTTGGGCATCTCAGGCGGACTCGTTCCCTGTCCGGCGGCTCTGGTCTTGCTGTTAAGTTCGATCGCCCTTGGCAATATTGGACTTGGCTTAATCATGGTATTTACCTTTAGTCTAGGATTGGCAGGTGTTCTCACAGGATTAGGTCTAGCGTTGGTTTATGCCAAGCATTTGTTTCAGAAACTTCCCACGCCCAGCCGTTCCATCAGAGTATTACCAGCTCTCAGCGCTTTAGGGATTACCCTAATCGGCTGCGGCATCTCTGCGAAGGCATTAATGCAGGTTATAGGTTAATCATGCTAAAGAAAATTAAGGCGATCGCTGTCTTGTCAAGCGCACTGGTATCAGGCACACTGGTATCAGGAATACTAACTTTCTCTATTTCTGGCGCTGCCTTGAGCGAAATCTTGCCTCAAGTGATGCAGCCTACAGCGCAATTGGTAGACGATGGTTTAGTTTGTTATATGCAGACTTCTAAGGGTGCCACGCTCAACTTAAACGGTTTATGTGGTAGCAATGCCAACACGCCCAATCGGCGGACAGCCGTGAGTCAGACCAGTGAGAGAATCCCTCCAGAGCTGATTCGATACTCTAATACTGCCAACGGAGTGACTTGCGTTGCGATCGATCAGCAAGGTCGTCCTTGTCAGACTGCTCAGTAAATTCCCTACCCTTCCACAAAACTCATGCAAGCCATCCCTTTCACTGCTTGGCAACAGCTCAAGCAGCAGCAGATTAGCTGTGATCAAGCGCTTGATCTATTAGTGGATGTCGAAGGAAATGTCCGGCTTGATCTGCTCGATCGTGAGGTGAACTCCCGATTTTGGCGTATGTTGGGCGATCGCCATGTCCTGCCGCCCGTGATGCCTCTATTGCTATGGCAAAACTGTTTTTATGTGGGCAGCCCCATAATATTATCAGATGCCATTATTCAGCAGCTCAGCGCCCAGTTACGTACCGATATTCGGGTGATTACGCTCGCTGAGAAAAGCTACCGCCAGTGGGTGCGTCTGCAAAGTCTAGACACTAAGCGCCTGAGTTCTTCGGTACATGTCAATCCGCTCACAGGCGAACTGGAGCAGGAAGATATTACCGAGATGGCAGAGCTATATTTGTCGCAAGTCGATAACCAGACGGAGCGGATCAAAGCCCTCATCTCTAGCGCCTTGCGAAACCGTGCTAGCGATATTCACTTAGCTCCTGCCCCTGACGGACTTAGGGTGCGCTTCCGAATTGACGGCATTTTGCGCCATGTCACCACACTGCCCCCCGAAATTAGCCGTCGAGTCATTGTGTCGCTCAAGGTCATGTGCGATATGGATATCGCCGAGAGCCGCCGCCCCCAAGACGGCAGAATTAGCGAACGCTACATGACTGACCAAGCAGAGCAAGGTCTGGATATGCGGGTGAGTATGATTCCCTGTATTGCAGCCCACAAGGGCGAAGCCGGAGAAAAAGCCGTGCTGCGTCTATTGCGTCAGCAGAATACTTTTAGCACTGTGCAGGATTTGGGATTCTCCGATCGCACCCGCGAAATTTGCGAGGGCTGGCTACGCGAACCCCAAGGCATGATTATTTTTACGGGTCCTACCGGATCGGGCAAAACTAGCACGCTTTATACCAGTCTGCAAACGATCGCCACAGATGCCGTCAATATTGTCACCGTCGAAGATCCGGTGGAATATGTGCTTCCGGGCATTACTCAAACTCAGGTGCATGAATTGGCAGGCATGACCTTTGCTGCCGGACTGCGGGCAATTCTGCGTCAAGACCCTGACATCATTATGGTGGGTGAAATCCGCGACAGTGAAACAGCAGAAACGGCGGTGAGGGCAGCACTGACCGGGCACCTAGTCTTGACGACGCTGCACACGAATGATGCGATCGGCGTTATTCCTCGCCTCAAGGATATTGGTCCCGATCCGGGATTGGTCAGTGATGCCCTGCTGGGAATTGTGGCTCAGCGCCTCGTTCGCAAAGTCTGCACTCATTGCGCCGAACCTTATATCCCTACCGCTGCCGATTTAAAGCTGCTGGGTTTAAAACGAGAAGATCTGAACCTACAGGGCTGGCGTAAAGGCAAAGGCTGTCCACACTGCTTTAAGTCGGGCTATTCGGGTAGAGAGGCGGTGATCGAGCTGCTGAATATTGATGACCGGGTACGTGAAATTATTTACGAAGGCACCGTTACTCAGTTGCGTCGCTATCTCCATGAGATTCAGTACGACTCATTCTTAGTGGCAGCGATCGCCAAAATCACCCAGGGACTTACCACTGTTGAAGAAGTGCGTCGGGTCTTGCCCCACAGCGCCTTTGCCCGACAAAGTGCCGAAATTATTCCTTCTCATCCCCATGCCTTACGTAGCGCTAAACTCAATCAGAAATCAGTGTTTTCGGCAGAAGCGATCGGCGGATCAAATACGATTTCGCAGTAAATTCATCGCCTACGGTCTTGTAGTTGGGATGATTCTGCCTTTTAGCTTTGAGGTCTGTTAAAAACTTAAATTGGACATTTAATTTGATATTACTATTTGATAATAGACTGGCACCATAAAATCTGAAAAGCTATTCAGGGCATAGGGCTTAGCCATTTTATCTTCGACGACGGGATTTTGTTAATATGACGAGTAAAATGTTAACCGATTAAGTTAAAAGCTTTGCGCGAACAAGTCTGCAAATAGTTTGCAGAGCAGTCTATGTCTGAAAGACACCCTTAAAAGTTCAGGAAATCGATAGATTCTGCTGCTAAAATACGAAATTGTGGTATTCGCTCCAGTCTGCGCGCCGCTAGTTTTTATAGTTCTCATCCGTCTGCCCCAGACTGGTGCCGTTGACGGCGACAGACCGATGCTATTTTTGGAGTCTTATGTCTTTTTCTGCCCTCGGTCTGTCCGATGAAATTGTTCGAGCCGTTACCGCACGCGGATACACTGAACCTACCCCCATTCAACTCCAGGCGATTCCAGCCGTGCTGTCTGGTCAAGATCTGCTTGCCGGTGCCCAGACCGGAACGGGTAAAACGGCTGGCTTTACACTGCCTATTCTGCAACTGCTCTCGAAACAGACCGCTCGGAATGAACCCATTCGGCGATCGCCTGTCCGAGCGCTGATTTTGACCCCCACCCGCGAGCTGGCAGCACAAGTTGAGGAGAGCGTCCGCGAGTACGGTAAGTATCTCAGCCTCAACTCCATGACGGTTTTTGGTGGCGTTAATATCAACCCGCAGATTCAGAAGCTCAAGGGTCGGGTGGATATCTTAGTGGCTACCCCTGGACGGCTGCTAGACCATGTGCAGCAGCGGACTGTGGATCTCTCTCGTATCGAGATTTTGGTGCTGGATGAAGCCGATCGGATGTTGGATATGGGTTTTATTCGAGACATCCGCCGCATTCTGACATTGCTGCCCAAGCAGCGGCAAAGCCTGCTGTTTTCAGCCACTTTCTCTAACGAGATCAAGGCACTTGCCGAAGGGATGCTCAATCAGCCTGTGCTGATTGAGGTAGCGCGGCGCAATGCCACTGCCGAACTGGTGGCGCAGAAAGTCTACCGGGTCGATCGAGAAAAGAAGCCTGATTTGCTCTCGCACTTGATTAGGCAAAGAAATTGGTATCAAGTGTTGGTGTTTACTCGCACAAAACATGGAGCCGATCGCCTCTCGAAGCAGCTTTCCAATGATGGCATCCCGGCGATGGCTATTCATGGCAACAAGAGTCAGGTAGTGCGCACCCGCACTTTGGCAAAGTTTAAGGACGGTAGTCTTCAGGTGCTAGTCGCCACCGACATTGCCGCGCGAGGCATCGACATTGTTGATTTGCCCCATGTAGTCAATTTTGACTTGCCTTTTGTGCCTGAAGATTATGTGCATCGGATTGGGCGCACAGGTCGGGCGGGTTCTGAAGGAGAGGCTTTATCGCTGGTTTGCGTTGATGAAAACAAGCTGCTAGCCGATATTGAGAAAGTAATCAAGCGATCGATTCCTCAAGAAGTGGTCTCTGGTTTTGAGCCTGACCCTAGCATCAGACCTGAGCCGATTCCGAATGGCGGCAATCAGCGGAAGCAGACGGGTCGGGGTCAATCGTCTCCGCGCCAGTCATCTTCCCACAGCCAGTCGTCTTCTCACAGCCAGTCATCTTCCTACAATCGAGATAAGCCTGCTG
>CASBQM010000027.1 GCA_949127645.1 Synechococcales cyanobacterium PMM_0036 | reverse complement strand
GAAATAGATAGCTGGTAGATTACATATCAATAAAAAAGATAGACAAATATTTGTCTATCTTTTTTAGTTTTAATGCAGATAGTTAGAAGTCTTCAAGATGTACTACACAGGCTTAAAAGTCTTCAAGATGTCTTGATTTTGCTGCAAGATGTCTTGATTTTGAAGGTTGACTGGTGTTACTTGGGGGGTAGGCATAGGCTCAATTGGGGGTTTAGACTTAATTGGGGTAATCGGAGAAATATCTTTCGTGGTTTCCGTGTCAGGCATCTCCTTAACCATTATATGTAGTTCGTCATGATACATATTGTGAGCTATCATTTTTGCGTCCTCTGAATTGTTAGCCCCAATCTGAAAAGTAGCCAAATTGTAAGTAATCTGATATTGCACGCGATTTAGTCCTTATAGTGAGTATGGTAAAATGAATGCGTTGGAAGAAGAAAGAGTTACCAATGTTTGACTGCCAAATGACTGGTAATTCTGCCTACAATGTCAAATCCAATACCTTCATTATACATACAGTTTATCTTTGTATTACCTTCATTATACATACAGTTTATCTTTGTATTCTGATTGTAGCTTATTTTAATCTAAACTAGGTGAATTCTCAGAATTCACCTAGTTTAGATAATTTTGACTTACATAACGACACACTCTTAAAAAATGATGCTAGGTTTAAAAGTATCAAACAAACATAACTTAAATGCTCTGTCTGAAACGAACTACACCTAATGATCCAATAATTTTAAAGACGTATTACCCAATATCTGTAGTACGAATATTTGAAATAAGGGGTAGACATCATGTTGATGCTAACAATGCAATAACCTATGGTAAATTTTTTGTAGGTTTCGTTACTTTTGAAGGAACCTATGGGGTGTTTACTACTGATTATGATGAAGCTAACGCTATCAGACAAAGTTTAATGATGCAATGGTATCAAGAAACATCACTTTACGATTTGTACAAAGCAGGGAAATTATGAACGATACACGATTAATTTATTGTATCTTGCTAGGATACATGATTGGCGCTACATTTACAGCGTTTTTATTAATCAGTAAAATCCATCATTCATTATTGGTAGGCTATCGGGGTAGTGGTCGGGCTTGTGAAATATTTGCATTACCTAAACGACAATGCATAATTAATGGTTGACTAAGTATTATCAAAAATTTGAAGGAAGTCTAGCTATGAAAGAGAAGCAAATTGGAGAGGTAGAGAGTAGCTCCAAGCTACTCAAAATCACAACAGCTAATGTTAATGCTGTTTGCGATGAACTATTTACAAACAACGAGTTACCGGTGTTTAACAATATTTCATATTATTTTGAACCTAGGGGAGCTAATAAGTTAAAGACTTTGTTAGCTATCTGGAAAAGTGATAATAACGATGCGATTAAACTCTGGCGTACAGAAAATAAAAAAAGCAGTAAAACGTCAACCTATATCGTTGAATATTGGGTTAACATTTTTTGTTGTTGTATAACAGAGTTTTCAGCTCCTAATTTAAGTCGGGGCTCATTAAATGACATTGCCTTGCTGCTTAGTAATGGCTTGCTTAGAAACTTAAATTTGCCAAGCGATAGTATAGCTGAAATAGAAAGAACAGTAACTATCTTGAATAAACTTATAGCTGTGTCTGATGAGGTAGAACATGATTGATATGATTGATGATGCAATACCTATCATCGAATGGTCACAAACGATGGGTAGAAAATACGCTCAACCTTTACACCCTTTGATGTTGTCAGATGATGGATATTTGTTATTAAGTTATGTGATTCCAAAAGGCACAAAACGCCAGGACTTTCAAAAATATCGTGGATGGTACCGAATAAAATACAATCGTGATTATGTAGCAAATAAAATTATCGCTGAAGTTTTACAGCCATTGGGCATCTTTGAATATAATGATTTCCAAAAAATCATTAAAAATGTTTGGGCTTATTACAAAGAAGGGTTTTTGGTTATCCCCATTGATAAAGGTGAAAGAGACGATGAAATAACAAGCGATGACGAATAACAAGTATAAAGCTGAAGGATTCTGGTACAACCCAGAATCCAAAATGATAGCGCTGGAGACTGATGGGCAGAAGGTTTGGTATGCTTCTAAGCTAGAATTTAGAACGCATCAGCTAATTAGAAAATATTTACCCCCCAAGTGTATAGTTAGGCAGTACAAAATACATTTAAAACCTGCTACTGCTTATTATCCGGGTAAAAGTTGGTGTTGTGATTATGCAATATGGTCACCTAAATGTTTACCTTTAAGTGTTGTACCTGTATTGTTGATTGAGTCAAAAGGTTTGGTTACTAGAGAGTTTCTTAATTTGCTCCTAGACCTGGATTACTTCTCACCACATTTTTTTGAAAAGTTAATAGTGGTAGGAGTAAAGCATCAAGAACTAGACAAAAATGTAACGATGCTTGACTTGAGCGAGTTAGAGACAAGATTGCGATTATGTTTCGGAAAACAAAAATAACAGGAAAACAACAATGAGTATCTGGTTTAATGTTCCTAAAAAAGATAGTGTTTTTGCTACGCTGGGTTACAGCGATTGGAAGGGTTTAAACAGTAGGATAGAATTTTCGGAAGCAATTATCAGAAAAGAGACTAACGGTTATAGTGTTTTTTGCTATGCCACTAATGTTAGCGACTGTAAAATGTTTAGCAATAAAGACTGGGTCTTTCAACCATGCTTAGTCTCTTTGCGATTTTATGCTACAGCTTACGAAAAAACTCAGAAAGATAAAGATACTGGGAAGTACTCTCAAGTTAAAACCGAACCGTTTCCGACTGAGATTTACCTGTGTAAAGAGTTTGACAAAATTGATACAGTTACTTGTTACAAGGGGGAGATTATCCTTTATGATGATGAAAAAAGTCTCAACGTTTTATCCGCTTATCAAGATGGGCAATCTACAGACCCCGTAATGGTATCCTTCTTGCAAAAATATTATTATACCTTAATGCCCAATGGAGAGCTAGACAAATTAAAAGGTGTTGAACTACCAGATGATGCTAGTAGTAGTAACAACAAAAACTATGGTGGTAGTGGTGGAAGCAAGACTCAATTGGAGGCTGAACGCCTTAAAGAGCGATTTGAATTTACTAAGTTTTGTTTAGGCGATTATGGCAAGGATGCTTCTACTGTGGTTCAGATGGCTATTGAGCTACAAGAGCTTAAAACAAGCCTTCCAGGAGTTTATGAAACAGTTATTCAATTAATGGAAATGTTACTTCCATCATAGTCCAACTTAAACCTCCCTCACAATTAATTGTGACAATTAATTGTGAGGGAGGTTTAAGTACACCTTTATGGTTAAAGTCAATGACTAAAAAAATAAAATCAGAGCTAAATTCTAACAATTCTAACATAAGTCCACTAGAGCTATATCAACGACTATCGTCGTCACCAGAAGATGAGAAGGATAACGCGAGGATAGATTATAGTCAGTTTAGAGAATCTCAGGGTGAGCCTTGGAAACATTTTTGGGATATTGCTTTATCTCCTAGCAAGAATTTTAGTAATTTGATAAAGGATGTAGCAATTATTCCCAACGAAAAAATACAAATACCCATCATTACGGCTTATGCATTCATTCCGTCAGCGTTAGCTCATATAATCCCTATCTTATTTCTACAAGGCAGTAGAGGTTCAGGTAAAAGTATTATAGCGACATTAATAGCTGCGTTGCATAACCAAGAACATGAGATAAAATCGGCTGCTACTACTTTCGCCGCATTAAGAAACCATCTTAGTAAAATTCGCTGGTACGACAAAGAACAAATAGAAGAGAAAAACTCTATTTTAGTTTGGGACGATATTTCAGAGGATACTCTCAAAAACCCCAATATTTATGCAATGTTAAAAAGTGGTTATAATCGCAAAACTGAAATAATAGAAATTGCTGGAAACGAACCAGGCAGCAATATGCAATTCAACACATTCTCAAGCAAAGTTGTTTCAAGTATTAAACCATTTTATGCTGATTCCAGGTTTAACGAACTAAGTAGACGTTGCATTGTTATTAAATGTAAACGCTGGGAAGATTTTAAATTATCAGAAAAATCAGAGATTAACAGACAAGATTTTGATATCAGGGATAAATTAGACTTGGAAGACATTAATTGGGAAGGATTTACTGTGTATGCAGATTTTTGGAGAGATGTCGATAATATTAAACTTTATATAAATAATCGTAAGAAGCTATCTTCTAGGAAAAAATCTTTTAAAATACCAGATGTTATCAATAGTGAGCGTTGGACAATTAGTATTGACTTAATTACTACTGGTATTTCTACTGGTGTTTGGGATTCAATAAGCGATGCCTTGGATTGTTTAGAGGCATACTGGATTTTTCATAAGTTGAACATAGCTGATAGCGTAGGGGCATTGCATAAAATTCTTAAAGACTTTGTTGATAGCAAAATGGAAATGATAGACCATGCCTCAGCCGAAGGTATTAATCTTGGTATCCCTAGAGAGGTTAACACAGAATCTCTAAAAAAGATTGTATTGTTAGCATCGTCAAAAGGCGAATTAGACATACAACCTAGTCCTATCAACATAGCTCAAGTAATGTTAGACATAGGCTGGAAACTAGATAAAAACTGTGTGGGCAAAATTGTTTGGATGCCAGTATAGGGGGTTTCATGGGTAAGATTAGATATAATAATCGAGTACGTCGGAAATTCCGGTTTACAGCTACAGATTGCTTTGCATCTGAAGCTGTTTTAGTAACAATTGAAGACTTTATAAACCGCGTAAGCATTTATCCAGAATCAGAAATTCATGTTAGAGGGTTTTATGCAATTTTTGATAGAGGATGTTTCCTGTTTTGTCATAACAAGAAAACAGGAAAAATACAATACGATTATGTTGTACTTGACACAATTTCGTTATTAAATCACCCACAGTTAACAGAGAGAATCAAGTTTTATGATCCCAAGAAAGAGTACATTGTAGCAATGATGTCTAATGATTACAGATGCTTTGCTTTAAAGGTCGTTTCTATTTAATCAAATATAAAGAATAAACAACAGATGACATCATTAACACATAGTCAATCACTCGCATTAGAAGACATGGTAATTTTCTTCAATAGTGAGGAAAAATATTTCAGGTTAACAGGTTATGCAGGTACAGGCAAAAGTTTTTTAATTTCTTGTTTTGTCAAATGGTTAAAAACTGATACTGACTATGTCATTATTGCGGCTGCACCAACAAATAAAGCTGCTAAAAACTTACGAATAATGATGAAGGATACAGGCATTGAAACTACTACAATAGCTAAACTATTGGGTTTAATCCCTGAATTGAACGAGAAAACAGGCAAGGAAGAATTTGTCGAGATTAATGGTCGAGTTGAGGCAGACATTGTTATTGTTGATGAGTTTTCAATGATAAATAAGGAAACATTTATCAAAATTCAGAGCTTGCCTGGAAAAATTATTTTTGTTGGAGATGTCGCCCAGTTACCACCAGTAGGGGAAAAAGAATCAATCGTACAACAGTATTCAATGCCTAACTATAATTTAACTCAGGTAATGAGGTACGATGGAGAGTTAGCTAAAGTTGCTGAAATTATCAGAAATGATGATAGATATAACAAAATAGTTTATCCATTTAAGACAAGCCCAGATTTGTCCATAATGTGCTTAAGTCGTGCAATGTGGCTAGATATGGCTGGACAAATATTTAGCAGTAAGGACTTTTTAGATAACGCAGATTACTGTCGCGTCATTGCCTGGAAGAATAAAACCGTTGACCAAATAAACATATTTATTAGAAATTGTATATGGGGCGTTAATCCGCCTTCTTATGTTGTGGGTGATAGGCTTATTGTTAAAAAACCTATTTTTAGAAAGTCTGTTTTTTACGATAAATATATTGATAAAAATAAGGAAAAAAACGCTTGGATTATCATCGTTAATAATAGTGATGAATGCGTGGTAACAAATGTTACGGTAGGATATGACAATCAATATCAATGGGAGTATTATCTGCTTGATGTTTTAGCAGATAATACTCAAAACCATGTTTTAAGAGTTTTGACAGATGCCGCTGAGATAGAGCGGCAGAAAAAGATAAAATATCACAATGATAACAAGCAGTTTCGTGCAGCTTTAAACCTTGATAAGCTTTATGATAACATAGGTTATGCCTATGCTATTACGACACATAAGGCTCAAGGTAGCACAATCGAGTACGTTTTTATTGATACTATGGACATGAACTGTTGCCCAGATTTACAAAAGATACAGTACACTGCTTTAACTAGAGCTAAAAAATCTGCGATTATTCCTGTGTAGATTATTCCTGTGTAAATTTACCTAACTTTATTTCTTGATTATTTTCAATTCTTTTTAAACGTTGCTCGAAAGACTGAAAGATTAAGTTAATCTCTTTCTGTAGAGCAACAATATCTTTTTCTAATCCTAGCTGGTGAGAATTACTTTCAACGAAAGATATCTCAAATTTATTTGCAACAGATGTAAGTTGTTGCTTGTTTTCATAAATTTTATCTCCTAAAGATTCTTTTAATTTATTGACCTCTCTTTCTAGTCCTGTTTTCATTTCGTTTATAGCATTAGTCAACTTAATAATATAAACTACTATTCCAATTGCTCCACCGCTAACGCTTAAAACTGTTGCTGTTATAGCAAAAAAATTAGTAACACTTAAAGTTTCTGCTTGTATGGTATGACCTACTGTATCAGCACTAGCGTTATCTTCTTTTGTTGTTCTCATAACAACAAAACTTATTCCTAATATTAAAGCACTAAGG
>CASBQM010000026.1 GCA_949127645.1 Synechococcales cyanobacterium PMM_0036 | reverse complement strand
GCTTGATGATCGACGGCAATATGTCCGAAATGTCGGGCGGCTTCTTGCCGCTACGCATATTGGCTTTGGTAAACTCAGCATCCGTTAAGTCACGACCCGAGAAGTCTTCGCCGACTAGGAAAGCGCGGTTGAAATCTTCGGCGATCGCCATCGGCATATAGAAAAACGAAGAAACGATCGTTATACCTAGCGCCAAACTAAGGGCTAGATTGAGCGCCAGACTCGCAAAAGAACGACGGAACTTAATCATGATCGATCGACTCAAAACCTTGAAACGACAGCCAGCTTCCAACAAAAATTATTTGACATTCCTCGGCGTGAACGCACGAGGATTCTTTAATCTACGAGCCGACTTGCAAAGGCAGGATTGCTCCAGCCAATGTTGAGGTCGTATTGAGTCTTGCCCAACCCATCCATCCAAAAGCGAAGTGCCTTATTACGAATGAACTGGACTGTTCTCAGTGCCTCATCCATAGCGCTGAACTGACTTGCTTTTCCGTAGGTTTTGAACTCTAGGACAATCATTCTCTTACGTTAATATATCTGACATAAGGTAGCGTGACGCAAGCTACTGTTGAGCGGCAAAGCTAATCGTTCGCTTCGCTCACCGCCTTATATCCCCGTCTTGAAAGACCGGATTTTACGGCGTTTTCCGACAAGTCTTTAGCATTGATTGCCTTAGTCAGTAAAAGGTAATCAATCAATCTCGATCAGAATCTTGCGCGTCGGCTTGGTCAATAATAATCTCCAAATTCGTCAAAGTATTCTGGAGAATCGTTGTGGCGATCGGACAATGGATTCTGAGAGAACTCCTTGTCCCAACAGTCTTCTAAGAACTCAACTACCTGGAGACTTTGCACAAGCTCTATACCTATACCCGTTTTGAGCCAGCATATCTCTAGAAAATGCACTGAGTTCTCGACATAGACGGGTTCTGATGTATGTTTTGTCCAGCAAGTTTCAAGTTGCTCAGTATTGTAGAGATACCAAAACCGCAGGGGATTGAGCGATTTGAACTCAGGACTAAACAAAGGCTGAGTGAGATATTTCCAAAGGGGAAACTTTAGTTTGGTGCGATCGCGTTCCGTATCCATGATCAAAGAGTACTGAACCGGGAAATAAAGCAGGTCAGGTTTTTGCCTACTTTGTTAGCATAGAAAGCCCTCAGAGTTTTGGCTTCATTCATATGGAGTATTCCGCTGAAATCAGGCTGCTTAAAGCCTCAATGAGCTAAAGCCCTGGTTAAAACCTTAACCACTCGAACCTACGCTTGAGTAAAGCTACGATATCTGCGGTTAAGGTTTTCAAAAAGACTTACGGATACAGGACTCGGATACAGGGCTTAGATTAGATTCTGCAAACGACGCACAATTTGCTCAGCCGAGAGCAGCCCCTCAACGCGATCGACTGGCTGACCCTGGTTAAACAAAACCAACGTGGGCAAAGCCTGAACCTGATACTTAGAGGCAAGGTCAGGATATTTATCAGTGTTAATCTTCACGATTTTCACCTTTTGCTTCATAGATTGGTTCACCTGATCTAGATTTTTTGCCATCATCTGACAAGGGCCACACCAGGATGCGTAGAAGTCTACGAGAATCGGTAGATCTGAGCCAGAGATTAGCTCCTGAAAGCTGCCAAACTGCTTTTTCATTGCGCTGAGATTTAGGTAAACGGTATTGGGATCAACGGCTAGATAAGAGAGCGATCGAAGAAATGTTCAAACTTTCCGCTTTAATCCTAGTTGACATTTAATCTACGAGCTATCTTGCTGAGGCAGGATTGCTCCAACCAAAGTAGTTGCCACCAGAGTATCCAGTAACGTTGCTTTCGCTATTTCAAGCTTTGCAAGTACGCCTCAACTGCCTCATTGACAATATCCGTCATCGGCTTGCCATGCTCAACTGCCGCTGCCTTAAGTCGATCGTATACGCCATCTCGAATACCCACTCGATAGCGAGGTTTACCGCTGAGCAGCGCCTTCAGCCCAGTATTTCCAGACTCATAGGTGGCAGCAAACTCTCGCAGGGTGTCAAACCCAACGCGATCGCAAAAGTCGCCAAAGCTCTCGCCCTGCTTGCGATGCTTTTTGAAGTAGACAAACAGTGGCTCTAGCGTGACTTCTAGATCAGCGATCGCCATATTGTCTACATAAGCCTGAGATAGCCGAGTCTGGTTCGGCGCGGCTCCTAGCCAAATTTGGTAGGATTCGGGAGACTGACCGACAAAGCCTAGCTCTGCCAGGTAAGGACGCGCACAGCCATTGGGACAGCCCGTCATGCGGGTGATGAAACTCTCTTGAGGCAGCCCTACTTTGTCGAGCAGGACTCTAATGCGATCGAGAATGCTAGGCATTACCCGCTCTGACTCCGTGACGGCTAGTCCACAGGTGGGCAGTGCCGGACAGGCCATAGCAGTCCGCACTAGAGGATCAACCTGCTCTAGACGCTTGATGCCAGCGCGATCGAGAATGCCCTGAATCTCTTCTTGGTTTGCCGGGTCAATCTCGTAAAGTACTAAGCTTTGGCTAGGTGTCAGCCGGATGGGCAACTGAAACTTTTCCTCAATTTCTCGCAGAGCCGTCTTGAGCTGCCAAGCGCCTTCATCCTTCACGCGACCGTTTTCGATTGAAATCCCCAAAAACAGCTTGCCATCGCCCTGCTCGTGCCAGCCCAAATAATCTTTGTACTCAAACTCCAGTGTAGGCTTGAGTGGATACATGGGCTTACCCATATAGCTTTCCACCTTTTCGCGGAACTGGTCTACGCCCCAGTCATGCAGCAAATACTTGAGGCGGGCGTGACGACGGTTAAAGCGATCGCCGTAATCTCGCTGGGTCGCCACGATCGCCTTGACGGCATCATACACGTCCTCTTTGTCTACATAGCCGATCGGGTCAGCAAGGCGTGGGAAAGTCTCCTCCTTGTTATGAGTACGCGCCAAGCCGCCACCCGCATAGATATTGAAGCCTTCTAGCTCACCCTGACTGTCGGTAATCACTACTAAACTCAAGTCTTGCGAAAACAAATCTACCGAGTTGTCGCCCGGAACGGTAACGCAAGCCTTAAACTTGCGCGGCATATAGTGAACGCCATAAATCGGCTCGGCGGTGTCGTGAACGATCGTGCCGTTGCCATTGCGGTGGAGGGCAGCAATCACGTCAGGATGCGGCTCAGCACTAATTGCCTTCTCGCCATCTAGCCAGATCTCGTAGTAGGCATCGGTTTGGGGAGTCAGCAAATCGGCAAAGCGATCGGCATATTCTCGAGCCAGCACATACTCCGGGCGGTTTTTGTAGGGAGCTGCTGGAGTCATCACATTGCGGCTGACATCGCCACAGGCTCCCAGGGTCGATCCTAGGCTGCGAACAATGCTAGAAATTGCCGTTTTCAGGTTTTGCTTGGGCACTCCGTGAAGCTGAAACCCTTGCCGAGTTGTGACTCTCATTGTATGGTTGCCATACTCATCCGCCAGTTTATCTAGCGTTAGATAAAGCTGAGCTGAGATATAGCCGCCTGGGTTGCGAGTACGCAACATAAAGCTGAAGTCTTTTTCCTGACCTTTGACACGGTTATCGCGGTTGTCTTGCTGGTATGAGCCGTGAAATTTGAGGATTTGAATGCCGTCTTCGCTGAAGTGCGTCGTGTCCTGAAGCAGTTCAGTAGCAACGGGTTCACGCAGGGCATGACT
>CASBQM010000025.1 GCA_949127645.1 Synechococcales cyanobacterium PMM_0036 | reverse complement strand
CTACAGCGGAAGCTCCAGCCCGGGGAATCTGGCCGGTTCCGATCTTCGTGGGTTATTCGTGGGTGCGCCAGATCGCCAAAAAGATGCCCGTTGGTGACCCCATTCGTCTGCGTGTCGCCGACAAAAGGATATACGCAAATCGATACTCCGAGCCATGCGCTACGGCCCCGCGAGAATACCCAGTTGATTCCGAGATTCCCCAGGCTGACGAGCAGCAAGTAATTCAGGAGGCCGCGAGAATTCTCAAGCCTCTGCTCATTACCGTGTCGGATCTGCAACAACTGGTCGCAGAAGCGGTTCCGAAAGAGACCGTTTCCTGGTCCGCGGAAGAGAAGAAGATGATGCGACTCGTTACCAAAGCATGGCTGCTGCTCGCACCACTGGGCGTTGAAATAGCAGACATTCGTCGATTGATAGATAAGGCTGTACGCAACGCCTGGAAGTGAACGAACAGGACATGAAGAAGAAGCTTATAGAAGTCGCGCTGCCGCTGGAGGCGATCAACAAGGAGTCGGCGCGGGAAAAATCGATCCGCCATGGACACCCGTCGACGTTGCATCTCTGGTGGGCGCGGCGGCCACTGGCAGCGTGCCGGGCTGTCTTGTTCGCTTCGCTAGTCGACGACCCGTCGAGCCTTCCTGAGCAGTTCCCGACCGAAGCTGACCAGGACAAAGAGCGTCAGAGACTTTTCCGACTTATCGAAGAGTTGGTGAAATGGGACAACGCGAACAATCCGACCATTTTGAAGGCTGCACATGATGAGATCTTGAAATCTACGGGTGGTCATCCACCTCCGATTTACGACCCTTTCTGCGGTGGCGGGTCGATTCCTCTCGAAGCGCAGCGATTGGGACTAGAAGCGCATGGCAGCGATCTGAATCCAGTCGCTGTCCTCATCACAAAGGCTCTCATCGAGATTCCACCCAAGTTCGCTGGGCAACCGCCAGTCAACCCGGCCGCGAGGGAGAAGATGAGCGGGAAGGGTATGTGGACCGGCGCCCGTGGGCTCGCAGATGATGTCCGATATTACGGGCAGTGGATGCGCGACCGGGCGTTAGAGCGGATCGGTGACCTCTACCCGAAAGTAAAACTCCCGACAGATCACGGTGGTGGGGAGGCCATGGTTATCGCGTGGCTCTGGGCACGTACCGTCCTTTGCCCTAATCCCGCCTGCAATGCGCAAATGCCGTTGATTCGATCCTTCGCTCTCTCGACGAAGACCGGAAAGAAAGCATGGGTCAACCCTATTGTTGACCATTCAACAAAAACGGTGAAGTTCGATGTCGTGATTGGAAATGGAACTCCGCCCGAAGGAACAAAACAACTGCGTCGCTGCCGCTGCATGTTTTGCGGCGAGGTCATCACGGATGCCCTGTTGCGCAGACAGGCGAGGGATTACGGAGTTGGGGCGTTACCTTTCGCCCTCGTCATCGAAAGTAGCGGGGGGCGAACATACTTGTCGCCCCAACCAACAACAAACCCGGAATTTATAGACGTCTCTACACCCTGGCTCGATCAGCCACTGCCAGAGAATGCACGTTGGTTCTCGCCTCCTGGCTACGGATTATCAACATATCGAGACCTCTATACGCCTCGACAGTTACGTGCTTTGACCACTTTTTCCGACCTCCTAGCAGAGGCCACAGATGCCTCTGTACGCGATGGTGCTACCCAGGGATATGCATCTGCCATTGCAACATACCTGGCATTCGCTGTAGACAAAATGTGCGACACAAATACGACATTGTGCACCTGGCAAGTCGATCCTCCAAGGCTTAGAGCAACCTTCGGAAGGCAAGCGTTGCCCATGTCTTGGGACTTTACCGAGGCCAACATTTTCGCAGACGCGGCCGGAGACTTCCAGCGATGCGTTGGGTCTCTCGCAGAAGTGTTAGATGCTCTCCATCCAGGGAACATTGGCTTGGTGTCGCAATTGGATGCCACAGCCGTCGCGGGGCCAGGCAGACCCGCCGTGTTTTCAACAGACCCGCCCTACTACGATAATATCGGCTATGCGGACCTCTCCGACTTTTTCTACGTCTGGATGCGCCGCAACATTGGATCAATCTATCGGGAGATTTTTGGGACCCTACTCGTTCCCAAGAAACAGGAACTGATCGCAGATCCCTATCGGTTTCAAGGGAGCCGGCAAGCCGCTCAAGAATTCTTTGAAGAAGGCTTCGGGAGGGCATTTGATAGGATACGGGCCGCCCAGCATCCGGATTTCCCACTAACGGTCTACTACGCCTTTAAGCAATCCGAGTCTGATGAAGGACATGACGACAGCGACGTGGTTGGGCAGGTATCCACTGGATGGGAAACGATGCTCGAAGGCCTCCTACTCGCAGGGTTCCAAGTGACTGGAACATGGCCCATGCGATCCGAATTGAAAACTCGAAATGTGGGACGCGGCACCAATGCACTCGCCTCTTCTATTGTGCTTGCCTGCCGCCCGCGTTCTGACTCTGCGCCGATCACCAGCCGCAAAGACTTTCTCTCCTCGCTGAAGAAAGAGCTTCCCCACTCACTGCGAAACCTACAGAAAGGCAATATCGCCCCGGTTGACCTTGCTCAGGCCGCCATCGGCCCGGGAATGGCCGTCTTCTCGCGCTATAAGAAGGTTCTGGAAACCGATGGATCGCCCATGCGAGTGAGGACCGCCCTGGCGCTGATCAATCAGGGCCTCGACGAGGTGCTCTCCGAATTGGAGAGCGAGTTTGACCCCGATACACGCTGGGCTCTGGCCTGGTTCGAACAACACCAATTCGACGAAGGCCAATATGGAGAAGCCGAAGTGCTAGCCACGGCCAAAGCGCTCAGCATCTCGCATCTTGCGGAGACAGGCATCCTCCACTCCCGCGCCGGCAAGGTCCGCTTGCTGCGTCGGTCCGAGCTCCCCGAAGACTGGGACCCTTCCGTAATCAGCCGCCTCACGGTTTGGGAAGTCACCCAGCATCTGATCCGCCGCTTGGATCAGAAAGGCGAAACGGAGACAGCGAACCTGAAGGCGAAAATTGGTGGGATGGCCGAGATTGCCCGTGATCTCGCCTACCGCCTCTACACCCTCTGCGAACGCAAGGGCTGGGCAGAAGAGGCGGGGTACTACAACAGCCTTGTAGTGGCGTGGCCATCCATGACGTCAGAAGCATTTGAGCTGAAATAGATTGCACAATGATTGATGGCAACCGACATCGACACGAAGACCTCCCGCCGAGCCAGATTTTCGAAGATCCGGATCGATTTCAGTCGCGGGCACCTTATCCCCGCGACTGGATGGACGAGGATCTCGATGACGCGCAGTTCTACACCATAGACTTCGCAGGCGTCATCTCAATTTGGCGAGATCCGAACGATGAGAAGCTCTACGTGATAGACGGTCATCGTCGTCTGCACTTGGCAAAGCGGCTTCAGGCACCAT
>CASBQM010000024.1 GCA_949127645.1 Synechococcales cyanobacterium PMM_0036 | reverse complement strand
TGGGAGCTTAAATGTCTAGAAACATTAAGCCGTTTTGACTCGTCGCAGAACTTAGATTCAGTCTGTCCTTAAAATTAGCCCAATTTTTTCAGTGTGAGGAGTTCTCATTCATGACATCTCAATCCTGTGCTGGCAGCGCTAGCTTCCGCACATCTCCGCTGCGACTTGTCGTGCAGCAATGGCTAGGGCAAAGTCAAGTGGGGCTATTTGCCCTGCTGCTGTGGACGGTGGCGATCGCCCCTGCCCATGCCGAACAGTTGACCTTGCGAGTGGCGATCGATCGAGATGTCAGCCAAATCAAAATCGGCAGCTCCACTGACGCGACGCTGACGGATGGAGCCGGACAAGCCCTCGCGCCAATTCCGGCAATGAATGCCGTGATGACGGAAGCAAAAGCAGGGCGCATCACCGTTAATCAGCTCCAGACAAGTCAGGTCTGCATTGAGCCAACCAACGGCGGCTATGTGTTTATTGACAATAGCTGGTATCGCGGCTCCACCTGCGTCGTACCTTCCGAGGGCGGCTTAACGGCGATCAACTATGTAGACATTGAGCAATATCTCTACAGCGTCGTGGGGAGCGAAATGCCGACAAGCTGGAGTCTGGAGGCTCTGAAGGCGCAAGCCGTGGCGGCGCGTTCCTACGTGCTGTATCAGCGGCAGTCTGGCGCAACCGCCATCTTTGATGTGGGGAACACCACCGCATGGCAAGTTTACGGCGGCATTGAGAAAGAATCTGCTAGCACGCGTGCTGCCGTAGATAACACGCAAGGTCAGGTGTTGACCTACAGCGGACAAATCATTGATGCCGTTTTTCACTCCTGTGCGGGCGGGCGCACTGAGAACTCAGAGGATATTTGGAGTAGCGCTTTGCCCTATCTCCGCAGTGTCGATAGCCCCGATCAGGACGCACCCAACTGCCGCTGGGACAAAACCGTTCCGGCAGCAGAGCTAGGACAGCATTATGCGGGTGTAGGCACGATCCTACGTATGGTGCCCGAAAAGGTGACTGCCGGAGGTCGCATTGTCAAAGTTCGGCTAGAGGGAGAGACTGGAAGCCGAGTGATTGACGGCGACGATCTGCGCGATGCCTTGGGTCTACGCAGTGCGCCCTTTCAGATTATTCCGCAGATGGGGCAGGTCGCCACTGCGGGTAACGTCACCTCTGTGCCGACTGCCTTCCAATTTACCGGACAGGGCTACGGTCACGGCATTGGCATGAGCCAATGGGGGGCGCAAAAGCTGGCGCAGCAAAACTGGAACTACGCCCAGATTTTGACGCACTACTATACGGGTGCTGAACTGCGGCGAATTGAGGTGCAGTAATTCTGATGCTTGAGAATAAGTTTAGAGTTGCGATGCGGGGTTATTCTGAAGAATTTGAGCGCTGGACAGATGCTCTAAATACTGCTAACGCTCTGAAACCCAAGTGTAAGAGCTTACTGCAAGACGTGCGAATTTTTTATGGAGAAGAGCTGATTTGGGTGTACAGCCGATCGCATACCTATCCGCAATACATTGGCGCAGGCGTATACGATCGCCTGGTTCGTCTCTTTGTTGAGGAAGCAAGGGCAGAGCAAGAAGCGTTTGACCACCCTGAATCTACCCAAGCTGAATCTAACCAAGCTGAATCTAACGAGGCTGAGCCTGATCAAGCCTGATCGACAAAGGGCACGATCGCCTGCACAAACAGCTCAGTAGATTCGTAGGGCAACACATTCCGTCCGGTAATTTGCATTCCCTGTCCCTGAGGCAAACGACGCAGATAGTCCTGAAGGCGATCGCTCGGATCTTCGCCCTTGCCTGATTTGCTAATGCTAGAGGCTAGATTGCCCACTACAACTAGCGTTGGGACATTGAGATGAGCGATCGCAGTTTCCCAATTTTTTCGCCAAAACCCTGCCAAAAACGAGAACACAGCATATCGGCTTGCCGGAGTTTCAGCATCCTTCACCAGGGTATTTAGCCATTCTTCGTCAACGTCGGCAGCATCAGCAAAGAGCTGCCGCACTGAGAAAGACTGAATAAACTGCCGCCGCCGTGCATACTCATAGAACGCACGTCCGGCAACGGAGTCAAATAGGAGGTTCCACAGAAGCTTTTGCTGCCAAACTGGAGCAGCTTTTGTCATGACTGCCCAGGCTGGAGGTCCAGATAGCACCAAACTTTGAACGAGATGAGGCTGGCTTTGAAGTTGGGGCTGTTGAAGTTGGGGCTGTTGAAGTTGGGGCTGTTGAAGTTGGGGCTGTTGAAGTTGGATCAGTGCGATCGCCACAGGCAATAAAGCCCCTTGCGCCACCAAGACCACAGGCTTTTTCACTACGGTCTGAATAAAAAACTGGAGCTGTTCTGCCCAATCCTCAGAGATGTAGGCGGCATGGGGCATATCGCTATCTCCGCAGCCTAGCAAGTCTAGACTAAAGATCGATCGGACTTGTCCAGACTGAAACCATTCCTGACAGAATCGATCCCAAAAGTGCCGCGATAACCCTACACCGATCGGGTGTAGCAGCAATAATGGAAGCTGATCATTGCTCGGAAGCTGAATCGGAGCAATGCGAGTTTCATAGGCACAGCGATAGCCTCGCCATTGATAAAACTGAGTCTCTGGCTGGGTCTGGTTGAGCGCTTCAAGCACGGGCGATCTCCAGGATAATCTTGTTTATAGGGTACGACCTTTGTGGAAATGCTAGAAAGCGTGGAAATCCTAGAAGTCCGCATTGTATCGTTGGCGCTAACTCTCTCTAAATCCCTCTCCCAAGCGGGGAGAGGGACTTGAATCCGGTTCCCCTTCTGCCCATGTGGGAGAAGGGATTTGGGAATAAGGGGGCAAAGATTTGTAAGTCAATCCGCTCCTCAGAGTGATAGTCGCAAAAGCTAGATGCTCTTCAGCACTCGCTACCTACACCCGATCGCCTGCCCGCTGAGCCGCATCTACCGCATCATTTGCCTTATCTTTGGCGAAATCTGTGACATCTCCCGCATTGCGCTTAACCGCTCGAACTGTGTCTTTACCCGTTTGTCCAACATTTTCCTTAACGTCTTGAGCGGCTTCCTGAAGGCGATCGCCAGCTTTATCTAAATTATTTTGCAGATTGTTAATCCCTGCTTTAGCGTCGCGGGTTGCTTGGTCTTTGGCTTGATTAATCACCTTGCCAGCATCTTTTGCAGGATTGGGCACACCTGACTTCACTTCGTCTACCAGATCGCCAGGGCTTTGCACCTGATTGACATTTTGCTTGGCGCGATCGACCACCGCACGGGTCTTGGCTTTCAGCTTTTTAGAGTCTTGTGTATCGTCATATTCGTTAGAGCTATTCAACCCATCTGCAGGCTGGTAGGTTTTGTCGTTAGTAGGCTGGGCAATGCGCTCAGTATACGAACCCGTCCCAACTTCGGTGGGTGAACTAGGATTACAGGCGACTGTGGTGAGCAGCAAAAACCCTGCTAAAACCATTACGGAGATTTGTCTCAGTTGAAATCTGCTAAAAAAGGACGAGGCTTTAGAAATTAGATTAGAAATTGTGGCTTTCACAAGTATGGCTCCTTTAAACTGATTGTTGTCTAAACTCATTGTTGCCCTTTTCGACAGGCATTCTTTGAGAGTAGTTGGAGAGCGATCGCTCCTTCGTCTAACTAAAGAGAGATTTTGGTTCGCTTGTAATGGCAAAAGCGATCGCGGTTAAGTTTCTTTGGCTACATCCTTTCGGCTATCTCCCACCCTAGGCGAGTTGGCTGCTGATAGATCCGTTTCAAAGTGTTGATATCTCGGTGAGAGATGGCGGGTGGGTTGCGGACTTGAGAAAAATAGAGAACATCCGTCTGGACTGGGCTATGACCCCAAATGCCCAGCGCATGACCTAACTCGTGCCGAGCCGTAGACTCAGTGTAAGCCGCCGTTTGATTGGCACTCAAATAGATAGTAAACCGATGAGACAGAACGGCTAAGGCGTTCCCAGAAGAATTACTAAAAGAGCGACCAGAAGCGTCTTGGAGGCGATCGACTCTAGCTCGATTGACAAAAACCTGATACCGAGTCTCTGCCGAGCGGACGCGCGGTAAAGTTGCTGTCTGGGCAGTTGTCGTGACCGATCGCAAAGGCGGCGCGTGGCGTTGAACCTGAATATCTGCGTCCAAAGAGGAAACTATTTCGAGCGGCAGATAAATATTCCAATCCTGAACGGCTTTTGTGACTGCTGCAACCCAGGCTTGGGCGCGATCTCGTTCATAGCCCGTTTGAGTTTCAGGCACAGGCTCAACGTAGATCTTCACCGGAAATTTTGACCATATCAAATATCCAAAATCCGTAGACTGTATAGCCTCAAAGTAGTCTCCCAGATTTTCTGAATCTTGCCATTGAGCCAAAGTTGGCGGCAAAGGATGCGTTTGCGAAAGCGGCAGGATTTCTGGCAGAGAATCTAGAGCCACAGCAGACGGACCAACCTGGGAGATTGCAGGGGCGATCGCCATTAGCTCACTTCCCAACCACACTCCGCCAGCCATGAGAAATCCCACAAAAATTAGCGAAAGCTGCTGAAACCACATCCTTCGCCTTACCTTTTGTTTCATGCTGTTTAACCCGACTGTCTAATAGAAAGCATCTGCCCCTGGTAGACTGACAAATCTTTGCCCCCTCATCCCCCAAACCCTTTTCCCACAAGGGGAGAAGGGGAGCCAGATCTCTTGAGCTTTAAGCCCTTCTCCCGCTCTGGGAGGGAGTTGGGGTGAGGGTAGCGTTTTGTCAGTCAATTAGGCAGGTGACTATGCAGGGGGCACAGGTGGCGTATTGAGCCAGCCAGCGCTCAAGACAACCGTCAATCCCATAAACAGAATCGTCAACGTCCAGGCGACTCGGTTGAGCGTCAACTCTGCGCTTTTGGTGCTAGTGAAAAGCTGCGCCTGTCCGCCCAATCCGCCCAGACCATCTCCCTTGGGGCTGTGCAATAGCACCATGATGATCAAGCCAACCGCAGAAATTCCCCAGAGAATATGGACAGCATTCAGTAATGTCATAATGACTCGATCTCTAATATCTTCTGTCTATTCTACAGGGATCAAGCTTACAGAGAGACTCGAATGGGCGTACGGTTCGCCTTAGTTTCAATATCTGCCGCAAGAATCATCGATCGCCCCGTCATTTCTAGCGGCTGTGGCAAGCCCAAGATCTCCAAAATCGTGGGGGCAACGTCTGACAGACGACCATCCTGACGTAGCGACACCTCGGTGCCATGACCGGGAATCTTGCGCTTCTCGCCCTCCACTAGAATAAACGGCACCGGGTTAGTCGTGTGCGCCGTCCAAGGATTGCCTTGCTCATCTGACATCACTTCTGCATTGCCATGATCCGCAATGATGAGGGTTGTGCCCCCCATTTTGCTGACGCTTGCTAGCAGCCGACCCAGACAGGTGTCTACAGCCTGAACCGCCTGAACTGCTGCCTCTAGCTTTCCTGTATGCCCCACCATGTCTGGGTTGGCATAGTTGATCACCACGAGAGAATAGATACCCTTCTCGATCGCCTTCACCACGCCATCCGTCACCTTTTTTGCCGACATTGCCGGAGCGCGATCGTAGGTTGCTACCATCGGGCTAGGCACCATCTCCCGGTCTTCGCCCGCGAAAGGATCTTCCCGACCGCCATTGAAGAAATAGGTAACGTGAGCGTATTTTTCGGTCTCAGCCGTGCGGAGCTGCTTTAAACCGTGATTGGCAATGACTTCACCCAAGATATTGTCCAGATTATGAGGCGGAAAAGCCACTAAAGCTGGGAAGTGAGGGTCGTACTGAGTAAAGGTGGCGAAGGCTAGAGGCGTGATGAAGGTGCGATCGAAGCCATCAAAATTGGGATCGACAAAGGCTTGAGTCAACTGACGAGCGCGATCGGGGCGGAAGTTGAAGAAGATCACGCCATCTCCTGGCTCTACGGCTCCTGGCGCAATGCGAGTCGGCAATACAAACTCATCATTAATATCAGCATCATAGGAAGCCTGCAAAACTTCTGTAGCCGATCGCCCATCTCCCGTGCCATCCGCTGTCATCAGATCATAGGCTAACTTTTCTCGATCCCAGCGGTTGTCTCGATCCATAGCGTAGTAGCGACCGCTCAGCGTCACAATCCGACCCACGCCAAACTTTTCGATGTACTGCTCTACCAACCCAACTTCTTTAATGCCGTCCTTAGGGCGGGTATCTCGTCCATCGGTGATGGCATGAATGCAAACCTCTGTAATCCCCTGCTCTTTTGCCAGCTCTAGCAGACCCGAAAGGTGGGAGAGATGAGAGTGAACGCCCCCCTCAGAGCAAAGCCCGACTAGATGCAGCTTGCCTTGACGCTGACGCACAGCTTCACAAACCTGCAACAGCGCAGAATTACTCAAAATAGTGCCATCCTCGACGGCATCACTGATTCGCACTAGCTCTTGAGGCACAATGCGCCCAGAACCGATGTTGAGATGTCCTACCTCGGAGTTACCCATCTGACCTTCAGGCAAGCCCACACTTTTGCCGGAAGCCTGAATCAGCGTGTGAGGGTAAGCAGCCCAAAGACTATTCATGACTGGGAGACTAGCATTGGCGATCGCATTGCCATCCTGACTGTCTCGATAGCCCCAACCATCCAAAATCACTAGCACCACTGGAGAGATTAAAGTCTGTGCCATGTGAACAGCCCCTCAAGTTCTCGGTTTATTAATTTCTCAGCAATGATACCACTCAGTCTTTCGGTATCAACCTATTCAAACAGGAAGTCCTAGAAATACACAGATGCTAAAGACAGATTAAGCTTATATGAATAGGCTCATTAAGTGCAGACAGTTAAGGATTAGGCTATAAACCTCTTCAGCTTAATCCTACAGACCCTCCATTAACCCGGCATTAATCTATTCAACTTTTGCCTTGGTTTTCTGCTTTTGCTTTTCTTTTTGCTTATCTCTCTTAGCCGTCACTTTCTCAGCTTTCTCGGCTTCAATCGATTCAAGTTTTGCTCGCTCTTTTTCTTCTGCAATCTTGTCCAGATAATAGTAATAGTCGCCTCGATAGAGCCGCAGTTCGCCATCTCGAATCTCTACAATCTTATTAGCAACCTGAGAGATAAAGTAGCGATCGTGCGACACCAGAATTGCCGTGCCGTCGAAGTTTGTCAGCGCTTCCTCTAGCATTTCTTTGGCTGGAATATCCAGGTGATTGGTCGGCTCATCCAGAATCATCAGATTCACCGGAGCTAGCAGCATTTTCGCCAGCGCCAGCCGCGCTTTTTCGCCCCCGCTCAGAGAAGACACTTTCTTGCGAACGGTATCAGAACTGAACAAAAATCGCCCTAACAAAGTGCGAACTTCTTCATTTTTCCAGTCGGGAACTTCGTCGTGAATTGTTTCCATCACGGTCTTATTCAGGTCGAGGGCTTCCGCCTGATTCTGCTCGAAATATCCAGGAATAACGTTGTGATCGCCTAGGGTAATGCTGCCTTCGGCAGGCTTTTCAACGCCCATCATCAGCTTTAACAATGTAGACTTGCCCGAACCGTTGGGACCCAAAAAGGCAATGCGATCGCCCCGCTCAATCAGCAAGTCTGCGCCCAAAAACAGCAGCTTTTCGCCGTAGAAGTGGGTCAAATCTTTAATAACTACAACATCTCGACCGCTCCGAGGCGCAGGCGGAAAGCGGAACTGGAGAGTCCGCATTCCTCCGGTAGGAGCCTCAATTCGCTCAATTTTGTCGAGCTGCTTCTCACGGCTTTTTGCCTGGGTGCTGCGGGTAGCGCTTGCTCGGAAGCGATCGACAAAGGTTTGCTGTTTCTCGATTTCTTTTTGCTGCCGTTCAAAAGCGCTGAGTTGCGCCATTTGTGCCTCGGCTTTTTGCTCCAGGTAGGCGGTGTAGTTGCCTAAATAAGTGGACGATACCCCCCGCTCAGTTTCCACAATCTGCGTACAGAGGCGATCGAGAAACTCCCGGTCATGAGACACAATTACCATTGGCGTGTCAATGCCCCGCAGGTAGTTCTCCAGCCATTCGATCGTTTCCAAATCCAGATGGTTTGTCGGCTCGTCTAACAGCAGCAGATCGGGCGATTGTAGCAGAATTTTGCCCAAGCCCATGCGCATTTGCCAGCCGCCGCTAAAGGAGCTAACCAGGCGATCGCCTGCCTCCGCCTCAAACCCCATTTCGGGCAGAATTTTCTCGATCCGCGACTCTAAGCCGTAGCCGTCTAGAGCCTCAAACTGCCGCTGAAAGCGATCGAGCTTGTTAATTAAGTCATCCAGCTCTTCCATTGTGGCGGTCTGCATTTCATGCTGCACTGCCTCCAGGGAATGATGCACTCGATTAGCTTCCTCAAAAGCGCGCCAAAACTCATCTCGAACCGTGCGCTCCAGATCAACATCAAATTCTTGATTCAGGAAAGCAATGTGCAAACTGTTGGGTCGGATGATTTCACCAGAGGTTGGCTCCATCTCGCCCGCAATAATTTTGAGCTGTGTGGATTTCCCGGCTCCGTTAACCCCGACCAAGCCAATGCGATCGCCAGGTTTGACTTCCCAGCTCACGTCCTTAAGCACTTCGCCCGTTGGATAAATTTTGCTGATGTGTTCTAGTCGCAGCATCAAAATTCTCCTTGAGAGTTTAGAGCGATCATGTGAAGGATAAAAAAATTAACATCCAGACCAACTTTAACAAAGTTTTAACAGGACTGGAGCTAGGTTAGACCATTTTAGATTTTAGATTTTAGATTTTGGAACCTTCCGCAATTCATTTAGGATTGCTATGGCTCCTAAAGTTTAGGCGACCTAAAATTATTATGACGATCGGTGTTTGGATATTAGGCGATCAGCTTTCTGCTAATCAGGCGGCGTTAAAGGGCGTCTCACAAAATGCGCCCCTGATTTTAATCGAGTCCAGGCAGCATACTAAGGTGCGTTCCTATCATCGGCAAAAGCTGGTGCTGGTTTGGTCGGCAATGCGGCACTTTGCTGAAGAACTACGGCAGGAAGGTCGGACGGTAGACTATGCGATCGCCCCCAATTTTGAGTCAGCGCTTCAGGATTGGGTTCAGGCTCAGGGCATCACGGAGCTGCGGGTGATGCAGCCTAGCGATCGTCCCTTCGCTCAGTTGATTCGATCGCTTGATCTGTCCTGCAAGATCACCCTGGTGCCGAATAACCAGTTTCTCTGGACGGCTGAGGAGTTTCAGACTTGGGCAAAGGGTCGCAAAAGCTTGCTAATGGAATATTTTTATCGAGAGGGGCGGCAGCGATACCAAGTTTTGATGGAGGGCAAGCAGCCGATGGGCGGCACCTGGAATTTTGACAAAGACAACCGCAAGCCGCCGAAGGGCAAGCTAGATACGCCTAAGCCGCTGTGGTTTGAGCCAGATGCCATCACGCAAGAGGTGATTGATTTCGTCAAGTCGGGCGATTTCTCAGACTATGGGCAGGTAGAGCCGTTTCGCTGGGGGGTGGGGCGATCGCAGGCTCTACAGGTCTTGCACTACTTTATCGATACGCGGCTCCCCACCTTTGGGCCCTATCAAGACGCGATGGTAACGGGCGAAGAAACCATGTGGCACGCCATGCTGTCGCCCTACCTGAACTTAGGCTTGCTGCATCCGCTAGAGGTCATTCAGGCGGCTGAGGCGGCATATCATCAGCAACAGCTTGATATTAGCAGCGTCGAGGGCTTTATTCGGCAGGTTTTGGGCTGGCGAGAATATATGCACGGACTGTATCACTATGTGGATGAAGACTACCCGCAGCGCAACCATTTCAGCCACACGCAGCCTTTGCCGGAGTTCTTTTGGGACGCTGAAAAAACGGACATGAACTGTCTGCACCAAACCTTAAAGCAGACGGAAAAGATGGCTTACGCTCACCACATTCAGCGGCTAATGATTTTGAGCAACTTTGCGCTGATTGCCGGACTGTCGCCTCAGGAAGTCGAGAGCTGGTTCCATGCGGCATTTATTGATGCCTATGACTGGGTGATGCAAACCAACGTGATCGGCATGGGTCTATTTGCCGACGGCGGCATTCTCGCCTCTAAGCCCTACGCCGCCTCCGCCAACTACATCAATAAAATGAGCGACTACTGCAAAGGCTGTCGCTACAAGCCCACCGATCGCACGAGCGAAAAAGCCTGTCCCTTTAACTTTTTCTACTGGGACTTTCTCGATCGCCACCGCTCCAGCCTACAATCTCAGGGACGCATGAGTTTTATCCTCAAAAACCTAGACAAAATGTCGGACGTAGAGTTAGCAGAAATTAGGCAGCGATCGCGTCAGTGGCATGAGCATAGCCAAGGCGAGTTGAATGTGGGCAATCAGACATAGCTGACTCCGTATTAATCGCTGTTAGCCTACATCTGCCCCTTTGCTCTCACCTGCTCATAGAGGATTTCTGCGGCAGCAAGAAAGGAATTATCGCGGTGCCAGAAAGCCGGAAAGTCGCCCTGTTTTTTCACTGGAATTCCGGAAACCAGGGTTTGCGGTAGGGGTTCAATAGTTTGGGGTAAACGTTTAGCACCGTGCCAGAAATCCCGCAGTTCTGTAGGGGGAACGGCGGCAGCGGTTTGCGGCTGGGTATAGTATGACGTGACGGCTTGGGGCGATCGCTCTGCCATCTGAAGCTCGGCAGAAAGGGCTTGTCCCAAGGGTGATTTGACTAGCTCCTGGTGCAAAGCCTGTCGAGATAGCCCCCGTAGCTCAAACAGCAGGAACGGATCGCGGTCAAGCTCAGCCGCCACCAGGTAATAGACTCCAGCAATATGCTTGCAGGGATTGCCATAGTCTGGACAAGAACAGTCGGCATCAAAATCTTTTTTGCTGTGGGGCAGCAGGTGCAGTCCTAGTTGGGCAAAGGTGTCTTCGATGTTGTCAGGAATTTCATTCAGCAGCAGCCGAGAAATTAGGCTCGATCGAGAGGCAATCAGGGCGATCGCGGCTCCCCATTTTGCGGCGCTAATCGGTTGGAAGTCGATCTTGGTGGTGTAGAGCGGTTCTTTATAAACACCAAAATAGGGATTCACCGAGCCTCTGACTTTGGCAGTAACAGCACCGTCTTTGATAGCAAAGCTGGTCACTTTGCCGTTGTTGGCATACGATCGACCCCGGCTCAACCGTCCGGCATCGGAGATTTCTTCTAGTGCCTCAATGAATTTCTTTCCCCACCAAGTACGGCTAAATTGACTCATAAGTGATGCTCCAGTGAATGAAAGATTCTATAAAAAATAGCCTTGAAAAACTACGCTTCTGGCAAGAAATTAAGATTCAATGTTTCTCCGGGAGTGAACGGTGATAGCACAGGAAACATGCTTAAAGGCAACCCAGTCTCAACTGCCGTTTTTCTACAGGCACGCGCATAGCAATCTGCGAAAATGCTGGCAAAATAAGGTTGCAGACTGGGGCTATCTCGAAGAGATTTCTCCAGGCGATCGCGGTGTTCCAAAATCGTGAATCGCCAGCTATTAGAGCGTTGATCGGGCTGATATTTGTATTTGAGAAGCCTCATGTTTACGACTCGGCATGATGATTTCGAGCGTTCCCTATAGATAGTGAATTCGTAAACCTGGGAAGTCATCCTTTAGATCAGATAACAGCGCTTCATAAGTCTGCCAACTTATGTCCGTCACCCTATACTATTGCTCAGTATCTTCTGAAATTAAATCAGGATGATCTTTGAGTTTATCGAGTAGTTCAAGGTTCATTCGGTTCTCCTAAATAGTTCTCCTGAATGCACTGCCTTAATCTCTAAGCATTATTCTAGGATGGCGGTTTTGTTAAGCGCAATTAGTTTCTTGAAGGCATTATTATCAAGTTCGGTTAACCACGATTCGTCAGCTCCGACGATCGATCCAGCCAGCTTTTTCTTATCCTCAATCATTTCGTCAATGCGTTCTTCTAAGGTGCCCATAGCGACAAACTTGTGGACAAAAACATTCTTTTTCTGACCAATCCGAAAGGCGCGATCGGTTGCCTGATCTTCTACCGCCGGGTTCCACCAGCGATCGAAGTGAAACACGTGGTTTGCTTTAGTTAAGGTAATCCCAACCCCCCCGGCTTTCAAAGACAGAATGAATACAGAGGGTTCTGTTTCAGAGTCTTGAAATTGGGCAATCATTTGTTCCCGTTTGTTTCGTGCGGTGCTACCCGATAGGTAATAGGTGTTGTAATGACAGGTCGATCGCAGATATTTTTCTAATGCTTGCCCCAGTTCATTGAACTGGGTAAAAATCAGCATACTTTCCCCTTCATCGATCGCTTCTTGCACCATTTCGCTGAGGCGGGTGAGCTTGTGCGATCGCTCTGGCGTAAAGTCGCTGCCGTCCTGCAAAAACTGCATCGGATGGTTGCAGATTTGCTTCAGCTTCGTCAAGGTCGCCAGAATCAATCCTTTGCGCTGAATTCCCTCTACTGAATTCCCTCTACTTCTTGAAGCTGGGTTTCCACGTCTTTGACGACGGCTGCATAGAGAGAAGCCTGTTCTTGAGTGAGGTTGCAATACAACTTTTGCTCCACTTTATCGGGCAAATCTTTGATGATCGACTGATCGGTTTTTAGCCGCCGTAAAATGAAAGGCTCTACCAATTTCTTCAGCGTGACGGACTGCTGCGGATCGCTGCTTTTTTGGATCGGCAGCTCAAAATTCCGGCGAAATTGCGTCTGGTTGCCCAAATAGCCCGGATTGAGAAAATTAAAGATTGACCAGAGATCGAGCAGACGATTTTCGATCGGCGTTCCGGTCAGCGCTAGACGGTGGGGTGCATTCAGCTTCAGGACAGCCTTAGTCAAATCAGCTTTGGGGTTCTTAATGTTCTGCGCTTCGTCTAACACGATTCGGTGCCAGGTAACTTCGCTGAAGAGCTTGATGTCCTTACGTGCTAGGGCGAAGGAAGTAATCACCAAATCGTTCTCTCGACAGGCTTGCTTAAATTCTTTGCTGTCCTTCGCCCGTTCCGTGCCGTAATGCACCAGAGATTGCAGCTTGGGCGCAAATTTCTGAATTTCGTGATGCCAGTTGCCTATCACTGAAGTAGGCGCAACCAGTAACGTTGGCGGTATTTTCGCCCTACTTTTCTGAGCAATTTCTCGTTCCTGCAACAATCGAGCAATCACCTGAATGGTTTTACCCAAACCCATATCATCGGCAAGGCATCCGTTTAGCCCCAAGTCTTCCAGATATTGCAGCCAGGACACGCCTCGCTTTTGATATTCTCGCAGCTTTCCCTGTAGCTGCTTGGGATTGTCAACAGGCTGGAGCTGACTCTTATCCTCCAGTTTTGCCAGCATATCCGCAAGACCGCTAGAGCGATCGACCTCTAGTTCCAGGCTCTCGTCACCCGCAGTCAGCTTCAGGAAATCTAGCAAGCTCAGCTCCGGATTTTCCTGCTGCTGAGTTTTCCAGAACTCCAGCATTTGCTTCATTTTGTCCTGATCTAGCTCCATCCACTGCCCACGAAACTTGACCAGAGGCGTTTTGGCGCTAACTAACTGATTCCATTCCTGTTCGGGCTTTGAGAATTCAGCTTATGGAGAAAGTCCATCATGGTCTGTCTTCTGGAGCACACAAGCGAACTAAAATTTCACCGGCAGCATGTGCCTCATTTGATAACCAGACTCGACAATCATCAGTACATCGTCTACGGTGATCGGGGTGGGACGCCGTGCAATCAAGGCAATCGAATTTGAAAG
>CASBQM010000023.1 GCA_949127645.1 Synechococcales cyanobacterium PMM_0036 | reverse complement strand
CATCATCATTCCGTCATCGTTCCCTGGCTGATCAACCCGCATCCAGCTTGGGCGAATCTGGTCATACGCCATTTGCAGAGCCGCTGCCGCGATCGTATGCGGATCAAACTCCTCGCTGAGTTGAGAGATGATCGGCAAGAAGGAAGCCATGCGTTCGCCGATAAGCGCTTCACGGAGTTGTTCTTGCAGTTTGTGCAGATGACGCGCCTCAATTTGGGCACGAGTAGGAATTGTGCCGATTTCCAAGCGCTGACGAATGTGGTGTTCGATATCTCGCAGCTTGCGCTTGTCAAGAGCATGGAGCAGCGAAATGGCTACGCCTTCCTTACCTGCTCTACCTGTCCGCCCAATCCGGTGAACATAGTTCTCAACGCTGTCGGGCATATCGTAGTTGATCACATGGGTCAGATCTTCTACATGCAGACCGCGAGCCGCAATATCGGTCGCCACAACCCAGCGCACCTGACGCTGACGGAAGCGAAGCAGCAGCCGCTCCCGCTGGGATTGGCTCAAATCGCCGTGATACTCATCGACGCTGTGCCCAGCGGATTGCAACTGGCGAGTTAGATCAGCCGCCGCCTTACGAGTACGCACAAAGATTAGAGCCGATTCTGGGTCTTCCATTTCCAAGATGGGCTGGAGCGCTCTACTCTTCGTCCAGCCGCGTGGCACGATATACACCATCTGGTTAATGCGAGTCGGAGCCGCCTTGGGCTGCTCGACAGTAACGGTGACAGGCGATCGCAGAAACTTGGCTGCCAAAGCTCGAATAGAAGGCTCCATTGTTGCCGAGAAGAAGGCGGTTTGGCGTTCTGCCGGAGCCTGTGCCAGAATTCTCTCGACATCCTGGATGAAGCCCATGTTTAGCATCTCGTCCGCTTCATCAAGCACCAGCCAGGTGAGATGATTGAGCTTGAGATCGCCGCGCTTCAGCAGATCCAGCACTCGTCCGGGGGTGCCCACAACCACCTGAACGCCGCGCTGTAGACGGCGGATTTGTAGATCGATCGCCTGACCGCCGTAAATTGGCAGGATTTGCAGACGGCGATCTTCGCTGAAGGTGCGCATGGATTGGTGAACCTGAACGGCTAGCTCACGAGTTGGGGTAAGAATTAGCGCCTGAACAGCATTGCTGTTGAGGTCAATCCGCTCCAGCAAGGGCAGCGAGAAAGCGGCTGTTTTGCCTGTGCCTGTTTGCGCCTGACCAACGACATCGCGTCCTGCCAGCAGGTGAGGAATGGCTTGCGCCTGAATTGCTGTCGGCTCTGTAAATCCTGTTTTTTCCAGGTGGCGAACAACGGTTTCAGACAGACCAAGACTATTAAACGAAAGCGTCATTGAAAACTCCTTTAAGGGGGGTGAATTTTGAGCTATGGACTGGAACTAGGACGTATGAACGGAGACACGGCTGATCGCGCCTCTCAATTGAGTTGAAGTATCGGCAACGTGACCATAGAGGTCATAGACATCGGCATCGGCGATCGCTACCGGAATCATCGACCCCAGACGCGCATCTCCCTGGACATAGACCAATCCATCGACTTCAGGCGCAAAGCGAGCCGATCGCCCCACCAATTCCCCCGTCTCAGGATTTTCTTGTTCAACCAACACATCCACAACTTTGCCGATTTCTGCCCGATTCTTTCGCAGCGAGATCGGCTGCTGCACGGTCATCAAGGCATCCCGTCGCTCATCCATGACTTCCTGCGAAATCTGGTTGGGCATCTCATGGGCGGGTGTTCCTTCTTCGGGAGAGAACGTGAACACCCCAACGTGATCGAATTCATGGCGCTGGACAAACTGGAGCAAATGTTGGAAATGCTCATCTGTCTCGCCAGGGAAGCCCACGATGAAGGTCGTTCGCAAAACCGCGTTGGGTAGGGCGGCTTTAATGCGATCGATAGTTTTGTCATTGACCTGTCCTTGCCAAGGACGGTTCATGGCTTTCAGCACCTCAGGGTGAGAATGCTGAAGCGGCAGGTCAAGATAGGGCAACACGTTTGGCGTTTCCCGCATTGCCTCAATCACTTTCGGAGTCAGCCCGGTTGGGTAGGCATAGTGCATCCGAATCCAGGGCACCTGCACTTTGCCCAAGGCACGGAGCAGTTCTGCCAACCTCGGTTCGCCGTACAGATCTAGCCCGTAGTTGGTGGTGATCTGCGAGATCAGGATAATTTCCTGAACGCCCTCGGCGGCTAACTGTTCGGCTTCGGCAACAATCGACTCGATGGAGCGCGATCGCTGATTACCCCGCAAATGAGGAATGATGCAAAAGGCACAGCGATAGTCGCAGCCTTCTGCCACCCGTAAGTAGGCAACTCCCTCAGTTGTAGTCCGGTAGCGAGGCACCGTTTCATCGGCAATATAGGTCGGATCGGCGGAGATTTCGCTGACCCGTTCTCCTGTCTCAGCTCGCTGAATCACGTCAACAATTTTATGATAATCACCCGTACCTACAACGGCGACAGCTTCCGGAATCGCGTCTAGCAACTCTTGCTGAAAGTGCTGTGCCATGCAGCCCGTGATGACGATCTTTTTGTTGTCCTCTGCCAGCTCCACTAGCGTCCGAACTGATTCTTCGCGCGCTGATTGGATGAAGCTACAGGTGTTAACAATAACATAGTCCGCTAACTCTTCATTAGAGTCAACTTGATAGCCTGCTTGCACTAGCAAGCCAAGCATATGCTCCGTATCAATTCGGTTTTTTTCGCAACCTAAGTGAGAGACGGCAATAGAGAGTTTGTTGCCCATGCAGGTGATGTTTTTTTGAGACTTCTAGTGTGACAAAGTAGCCAATTTTTTGATTGTGGCGATCGCTTCATCAACGGACTAGACTTCTGTCTCTAGAGCTGTCCCAACTGAGTTGGGAGGCATCGTTAACTGCAATCGCACGGATTGGCGCGGCGGCTTGTTTCAGGCGTAACTTATTTTAAGGGGTGACTTCAAAACTCTCAAGACTGAACCTTAGATCTAGGGACTCAACCCAAACCCTTAACAATCAAGCTCAGCCCGTCTCAAGCAGGAAGTACAACAATCTTAACACAAATACTTCGATAACAAATATCCTACGACACAGTTCGATTGCGATCGCTCAGGTCGGAGGCACACTGTTAGAGTAAATTTAAGGAGTAGAGGGGAAACCTCTGCTTCACGTAAATTTCTGTAAATATGCTTGAAGCCCGATATCAATTCGCCCGATATCTATCTTAGACCAGTGGACTTGAAACAAACCTTTAAAACCGTAAATCCTGTAATTGGCGTTGTGCATTTGCTGCCGCTTCCTACTTCTCCTCGCTGGGGTGGCAGTCTTAAGGCAGTCATTGATCGGGCTGAGCAGGAAGCTACGGCACTCGCCTCTGGAGGCGTAGATGCCATCATCGTCGAAAATTTCTTTGATGCACCGTTTGCCAAAAGCTGTGTTGATCCGGCTGTGGTGAGCGCCATGACTCTAGTGGTGCAGCGCTTGATGAATTTGGTGACGTTGCCGATCGGGTTAAACGTTCTACGAAATGACGCTCGGAGCGCGATTGCGATCGCCACCTGCACTCAGGCTCAATTTATTCGAGTGAATGTGTTGACGGGCATTATGGCAACTGATCAGGGCTTAATTGAGGGAGAAGCCCACACGCTGTTGCGCTATCGGCGGGAGCTAGGTAGTGATGTCAAGATTTTTGCAGATGTGCTGGTGAAACACGCCCGCCCGCTGGGTTCTCCTAATTTGACGACCGCAGTTCAGGAAACGATCGATCGGGGCTTGGCGGATGGGGTGATTCTGTCGGGCTGGGCGACGGGGAGTCCGCCAACTCTAGAGGATTTGGAGCTTGCGAGTGCTGCCGCTAACGGCACTCCGGTGTTTATCGGCAGCGGCGCAAGCTGGGAGAATATCCCCCAGCTTATTCAAGCCGCAGATGGGGTGATTGTGTCTAGCTCTCTGAAGCGGCGCGGCAAAATTGACCAGCCGATCGATCCAATTCGGGTGAGCCAGTTTGTAGAGTCTATGCGTCGCAGTCTGGCGATTCAGGGGGTGGTCAAACCGGAAGGGGCGATCGCCGCTCCTCCGTTAGCGGCTCCGTCGGTTGCAGGGGTATCAATCTCAACATAGGTTTGTTTAGCAGGTAGGTTTGTTTAGCAGGTAGGTTTATTTAGCACGAACCTTACGTGTTCCTTAAGATCCCAGAATAGGGCACTTTATGTTTAAGCTTGAGTCAGAATGAATTACGGTAAGCCGATCGTTAATTAACGGCTAAACCTGAATTTTTACATTGCTCTCTCTGAAGCCGCTTGCAATTGGAGCCTTATGACTAGCCGTCGTCGTCAAATTCCCTGGATGTATCGTCAATCGCGGTATTTGATTGCTGCGGTTGCTATCCTAGGGGCACTTAATACGGGATATATCACTGCAACTAAGCTGTTTGGGGGTGAAACAGTCTGCCCGACTAGCGGCTGTGAACAGGTGTTGTCTGGTCCGTATGCCACTGTTTTTGGGTTGCCCTTGGCGCTGTTTGGGCTGTTGGCTTATGTGGGCATGGCTGCTTTTGCTCTGGTGCCGCTGGCAGTCAATCCCGATAAGGAGCGATCGCTGCGATCGAAGCTGGAAAATCAAACTTGGCTGCTGCTGTTTGCGGGCGCAACGGCGATGCTGGTGTTTAGCAGCTATTTGATGTATGTCATGTTTTCTCAGTATGTTGCGCTTTATGGTGCCAAAGGGCTGTGCTATTACTGTCTCGCCTCCGCTATTTTTGCCCTGACCCTGTTTGTGCTGACGCTGTTTGGTCGCGATTGGGAAGATGTGGGACAGCTTTTCTTCACGGGGGTGATCGTAAGCATGGTGACGATCGTGGGGACGTTAGGCGTGTATGCGAACGTCAATGGCTCTGCTGTTGCCGATACGAATGCTTCGGGCCAGATTGGACCGGCGATCACGACGCTTTCGGGTCAATCGGAAATTCAGCTTGCGCGGCATTTGACTAGCATTGGAGCCAAGATGTATGGAGCCTATTGGTGCCCTCACTGTCATGACCAGAAGCAGTTG
>CASBQM010000022.1 GCA_949127645.1 Synechococcales cyanobacterium PMM_0036 | reverse complement strand
GCTGAGCTATTGGATAAAGGCTATGCTGCACAGCGTAGAAAATTGGTGAGCGATCGCGCCACTCTTGCCTATCCTCACATTCGCCAGGGCGGCACAGTCTATCTGGCGGCTGCCGATCAGGAGCTAATGGTTTCGTTTATCCAATCCAACTATGAGGGATTTGGCAGCGGCATTCTGATTCCTGGCACAGGTATCGCCCTGCACAATCGCGGCATGGGCTTTTCCCTAGATCCCAAACACGCCAACTGCCTTGCGCCGAGCAAGCGACCTTTTCACACCATCATTCCAGGATTTTTGAGTCAAGGCGATCGCCCCCTAGGGCCTCTGGGCGTGATGGGTGCCCATATGCAGCCACAGGGACACCTGCAAATGGTAGTTAATCTGATGGATTACGGCATGAATCCTCAGGCGGCTTTGGATGCGCCTCGCTGGTACTACACGACGGGTCAATCGGTGCTGCTAGAGCAATCGGTGCCGCGATCGCTGGCGTTGGGCTTGAGCGATCGCGGTCATGCGGTGCAGATAATGGCAGAGGCGCGTCCCTTCGGCAAAGGACAAATGATTCTGCGGCAAAATGGCGTATTTGTGGCAGCCTCCGAACCCCGATCAGATGGGCTAGCGTTGGCAGGATAAATTCAGTTTCAGCGTACAAATCACCTTGCCGAAGACTAGGCTCATCGACTAGGCTAGGCTCAAAATTCTTTGCGCTGAGTGAGATTTATGAAACCCAAGGTATTTGCCGCCGTTGCCCTTATCGCTATGGGCGGAATTGTGAGTTTTTGGGAAATGTCCGCGATCGCCTCTCCGCCTGTCTATCCAGTCTTGGCACAGGCGCAAGGGCAAACCTATCGTGAACCGAGCGGACTCTTTACAATCTCTTTTCCGACGGGTTATAGCTATGCACAAACGGGCAGCGGCATTTCTTTTTCCTCAGCCGATCAGCGGTTTGGCGGTTCTGTAGACTATGGGTCTGCTCAGGGCAACGTGCTAAGCATGGCTCAATTAGAAGCTTCCTTCAAGTCAGAGTATGAAAAGCGGCTCTCAGATCTGGTGTGGCAGGGATCTTCGTCTCAGCCAGATGGCAGCCTACGCATAGACTGGACAGGGCGTGACCCAGAGGGCAATACACTAGACGCTGTTTCCTTTGTAGAGCAGCGAGGCGACACGATTTTTATCCTGAATTTGTTTGGGGTAAATGCAAACTACCAGGATTACAACGCTGATGCTGAGATAATTGTGGGCGGCTATCAGGTCAGCACGCGATCGGCTTCGGCAAGCTCAACTTTTGCGAACAAGACTTTTCCGGCTAGCGTTTTGTTTAACCGCGTGAGTTCTGAGAGTGCCAGAACCGATCGCCTCGCCACAGAGCCAAGCCGCGCTGCACAGTGCAATCAGTTAATTGCTGTAGCCAATCAAGCCGTCTCCACAGTGCAGGGCATTGCTCAAGGCACAAATTCAGGTAGCGCGACAGCCATGGCTGGCATTGCCGAGGCTAGCGATCGCTTTGCCAAAGAAATGCAGGCGTTGCAGCTCACTGATCCGCAGCTTGTGGGCTTTCAGAATCGGTTTGTCTCCATGTATGTAGATACGGGCAGCGCCACCCGTGCCATGGTTGAGGCAACCGAAAACAAAAATTCAGAGGCGGCTCAAAGCAGCTTTGATGCCCTGAAGACGGCAACCGACCGCGAAGCTCCTCTAGTTAACGATGTCAATCGCTACTGTGTTTCATAGGATTTCATAACGTTTCATAGCGTTTCATAGCCCTTCAACCCATAATCGGCATTGCTGAATAATCGATAAAAACAGACTGTCCCGCAGCCGTACAATTTCAGTGTCAAATTCCAGTGTCATCATAAAGAAGCGCCATAAGGCGATGTTCTGATTAGTTGACGCTTGCACATGAATGTTTTGGAAGCAGTTCACCTGCAAAAGATTTACCGCGATCGTCAAAAGACCGTTGCTGCTGTTCAAGAAGTTTCTCTCACTTTAGCCGCTAAGGAAGTCCTGGCGTTCCTCGGACCCAATGGCGCTGGCAAAACCACCACCATTAAGATGATCGCCGGACTGATTTTGCCCGATCGCGGCAGCGTCAGGATTGCCGGACGCGATCCGCACCGCGATCCTAAAGCACTGCGATCGGTAGGAGCCGTACTAGAAGGCAACCGCAACGTTTACTGGCGGCTCACCCCCGAAGAAAATCTGGAGTATTTTGGCGTGCTGCGAGGTCTAACTCGTAAGGTGGCTCGTCAGCGTACCCAAACCTTGCTAGAGCGATTTGACTTGATGGACAAGCGCCACAGCCAGGTGCAGAAATTGTCTCGCGGGATGCAGCAAAAGCTGGCGATCGCCGTTTCCCTCATCCACGATCCGCAGCTATTGCTACTAGATGAGCCAACCTTGGGCTTAGACGTAGAAGCGACTGAGAGCGTTAAGCAGCTCGTGCGTGAAATTGCGGCAGAGGGACGCGCTATCCTGCTAACCACCCATCAGCTTGATATCGCTGAAGAACTATCCGATCGCGTTGCCATCATCAGCCAGGGCAAAATCGTGATCGAAGAACCTACTCCTGAGTTAATCCGGCAATTTTCCGGCACCGCCTACCGAATCGAGCTAGAGCAAGCGCTAGATGACGATCGCACCCAAAAAGTTATCGCGTTGGGTGCAGTTGTGGAAGGCGATCGCGTCCTAGTTGACGACATCACGCTGCTGTATCCCATTTTGGATATTCTTAAGCCCCTGGCTTTAGTGCGTCTGGAGAAAGATCGGACAAATTTGACAGAAATCTTCTTGAAGCTTGTAGGCAGCAATACATTGGGTCGCAATACATCGAGTCGCAATACATCGGGTCGCAATACATCGGATCACAGCAAATGATATTTGAACTATTCCTAGCGGAGTTGAGACGCAGCTTCATTCAATCTACCCGCTACTCTGCCGAAATTATTGGCGGCATTGTAGGCACCACCATTATTTTCTACGGTCTATTTTTGAGTACCCGATATGTCGCAGGAGGAGGCTTTCAATTTGGCGATCGCTTCGACTCAATTATCATCGGCTATGTACTTTGGACGCTGATGATCTTTATTCAGGGCAGTATCTCAGGCAATCTCCAAGATGAAGCCAGAACCGGAACTCTAGAGCAGGTTTTTCTATCTCCCTACGGCGCATCGCAAGTCTTTTTGTCCAGAGCGATCGCCAGTCTCCTCATTAACCTCGTCATTAACCTCAGCATCCTGCTAATCATCGTTACCATAACCGGAAGCAACCTCAGCTTCCCCCTAATTTTGTTTCTACCCCTACTTACCGTTTTGCTAGGGGCATATGGTCTTTCATTTATCATGGGATCACTAGCGCTGATTTTGAAGCAAGTTCAGCAGGCTTTAAGCATTTTTCAATTCGGACTCCTGTTTCTATTTACTGCACCCATCGAAAGCTGGACAGGTGGAATGAAAGTCCTAGGGTACTGTATGCCCATGGCTCCAGGAGCAGGTTTATTGCGCGATGTCATGGCACGCGGCGAAAGTCTGGATGGAGGCAGATGGGCGATCGCCCTCCTCAACGGCATCCTTTACTTCAGCCTAGGAATGCTCCTCTTTCGCTGGTCAGAAAAAGAAACCAAGCGCCGAGGCAAATTAGGAGGCTACTAAACTT
>CASBQM010000021.1 GCA_949127645.1 Synechococcales cyanobacterium PMM_0036 | reverse complement strand
GCATCTGTTTCCGGCGATCGCCACCGCCGAACAGCTTACAGATTTTCAAATTGAGTGGCTGGGGGTGCCCGATCGCCTAGAGCAGCAGCTTGTGCCCGATCGCTATCCCATGCATACGATTCGCGTTGAGGGCTTTCAGCAGCGGTTTGGTCTGGGAACTCTGAAGATTTTTAGCCGCTTGCTGCTCTCTATCTTAGAAGTCCGGCGAATCTTGCAGCAGGGAAAATTTCAGGCGCTCCTGACTACAGGCGGCTACATTGCTGCACCTAGCATACTGGCTGCCCGATCGCTAGGCTTGCCTGTAGTGCTGCATGAATCGAACGCGCTTCCCGGTAAGGTGACACGCTGGCTCAGCTCATTTTGTGATGTGGTCGCCATTGGGTTCGCCGCCGCTGCCGATCATTTGCCCAAGGCAAAAACCGCTTGGGTGGGGACACCTGTGCGATCGCAGTTCCGGTCAGCCGCTCAGACGACTAATTTGCCCATTAATTTGCCCATTCCAGCCGATGCACCGCTCATTGTGGTGGTTGGTGGGAGTCAGGGAGCGGTGAGCATCAACAAGTTGGTGCGTCAGGTCGCTCCAGCTTGGTTTGAGGCAGGCTTTTGGCTAGTGCATTTGACCGGAGAGAATGACCCAGATGCCTTGACGCTGAGTCATCCGCAATATTTCTGTCTACCGTTCTACGACAATATGGCAGGGCTGTTACAGCGTGCCGATTTGGCAATTAGCCGAGCGGGAGCCGGGAGCCTGACTGAACTAGCCGTCACAAAAACGCCCTCAATTTTAATTCCCTATCCTCACGCCGCTGAGGATCACCAAACCTACAATGCTGCCGTGTTTAAGGCGGCAAATGCTGCCCTTCTGTTCCAACAGTCTGAGCTGACCCCCGACCTGTTAGAAAGTAAGGTCTTGCATCTATTGCGATCGCCCGAACAGCTTAACCAGATGGCGATTGCAGCCGGAAGCTTGGCAACCGCCGATAGTGCCGAACAGCTTGGGGCGATCGTGCGGCAGCTTGTACAAGTCAGATGCAAGTCAGATCTTGCTAGACGCTGTAAAGAATAGTCAGGAACAATGGGAGATTGCTTTAGCTGCATTTATGATCAGCAGTATAGGAGTTAGACTCCATAACATGATCAATACAGCAGCATTACATCACATCAAAAGTAATGCGCCATCAAGAGTAGTGCGTGTTTTGCTCTCATTAACGCTACAGACTATATAGCCTCTATTCATTCACTGCAATGAATGAATAGGCACATATCCACTCACTTTGAGGTCAGGATTATGAGTATTCTCCGATCGATCAAGAACGCCCTTTTCTACATTTCTGAAGGTGCATTTCGTTTGTTCAGTCGTGACCAAGATCAATATCCAAAGACAGGAGTACAGCCTTTCAGCGGAGAATCGTATTCAGAATGGGCAAAAGATTTTGACGATCGCTCTAAACCTCGATAAATAACTCCAATAAATATTCATGAGGAAGCCCCTAGTTGATCGTAGACTCATCGACTAAGGGCTTTTTAATGAGTGGGCTAAAACTACAAAACCTTCTCTAAAAACTGACAAGCTCGCTCACTCTTGGGCGTTGAGAAGAAGGTTTCAGGAGGTGCATCCTCGGCAATACCGCCGCCATCCAAGAACAGGATGCGATTGGCGACTTCACGGGCAAATCCCATTTCATGGGTAACGATCACCATCGTAATTCCAGTGCTGGCTAGCCCTTTCATCACGTCCAAAACTTCTTTGACCATCTCCGGATCGAGGGCAGAAGTCGGCTCATCAAATAGCATTACCTCAGGCTGCATCGCCATAGAGCGAGCGATCGCCACCCGCTGCTTTTGTCCACCTGAAAGTCTAGAAGGATATACCTCTGCTTTCTCAGATAGCCCAACTTGAGCTAACAGCTTCATACCTAACTCTTTAGCTTCGCCCTTAGGAAGCTCCTTCACCTTAGTGGGTCCGTAGATCACGTTGTCTAGCACCGTTTTGTGCGGAAACAAATTGAAGTGCTGAAACACCATTCCCATGTTTTGCCGAACTTCTCGCACGTCCGTCTTGGGATTGGTGATATCAACATCGTTGATATAAACTCTGCCTCTGGTCGGCATTTCCAGGAGATTTAGACAGCGTAAAAAAGTTGATTTTCCGCAACCAGAAGGTCCGATAATTGCAACTACCTCGCCCTGCTTAATCTCGGTTGAAATATCCTTTAAAACGTTCAGTTTTCCAAAAGATTTAGAGAGAAATTCTGTTCTAATCACTGAGGCGCATTCTCCTTTCAAAACGTTCTGCAAACAGGGTCAGTCCAACTATCATCACATAGTAAACAATGCCCACAAAAATGTAGGGTTCAAAGAAGATAAACTTCTGCCCAGCCACAATTTGACTCCGACGCGTCAATTCTTCGACGCCAATCACAGAAGCCAGAGAAGAATCTTTGAGCAGGGCGATGCTTTCATTGACTAGCGAAGGCAAAATATTCTTGAAAGCCTGAGGCAAAATAATATCCCACATCATCAGAGGGTATTTAACGCCAAGCGTTAAAGCTGCCTCTCGCTGGCCTCGATCGATCGCCGCAATGCCCCCGCGAATAGTTTCCGAAGTGTAGGCTGCTGAGTTGAGCGAAAACGTTACGACCCCTGCTATGAAAGCTGGGATAGCATAGCCCGTCAACTGAGGAGTGGCATAGTAAATAATAATGATCTGTAAAAGAAGGGGAGTTCCTCTAAAGATTGAAGTATAAAAGTCCGCGAACCATTTCAGAGGCTTAAATTCTGAAATCTTAAAAACCGCAAGAATAGTTCCTAATGTAAACCCGAACACAGCCGAAGTCAGCGTAAATTTAAGCGTTTCCCAAATGCCAGTAAGAATGTAGGGAATATCGGGTGCGATCTTGGAAAAATCTAGGTTGAGTCCTCCGGCTTGTGCCAGAGTTTGTAGTAAAGAGGGTGAAGAG
>CASBQM010000020.1 GCA_949127645.1 Synechococcales cyanobacterium PMM_0036 | reverse complement strand
TCTATCCGGATCGCGGGTATTCCAAGCATCTTCTGCGGCTTGCACTTTAGCTTTTGCCGTTTCGATCGTAAAAGGAGGCAATGGCGGCTTAGTTTCCATGAGGTTACGCTTAATTTTTGATAATGCTAATTCTGATTGATCTAATTTGTTTATTTACTGTTTATATTTATTTACTATTTAATACAGTACGTGCAGATTTTATAGCTAAAACGCGATCGCAGCTCACTCTTATTTGGAGCATTTGGAAACCCCTGTGAGACTCAAATTACTACAAATCTTTATGAGTTTCTTCCTATTGCTCCTCAGCGGCATCGGTCTATTTTTGAGTCTCTGGATTGTGGTTCCTGCCCCCACGCTAAGCTTGCTACCGCTGGGAGTAGGTGCCCCAGAAATTAGCCCATGGCTGTTTATACTCAATGCGATCGCCCTGCTTTTTCTCCTCTTCAACCATGCCAAAGGCTGGATTTTTTCGTTAGCGATCGCCTGTAGCGTTGTGGGATTAGCGCTCACCGCCTATCCACTCACTCAAATTGCCTCCGCCAATCAGCAAGCAAGCAACGCCCTATATCAGACACTTGGTATTGACTATTTGGCAAAGATTCCGCCTCAACTTCAGGCTCAGATGCGTCTACAGCCTTTTGCCCTGATAGACGTGTTTCGCGGTGTTGCCTCTCAAGACAAGTCGTCAGAAGGCAATCTGCGGCAGCGATCGATTGAATTTGCCCAGCCTAACGGCGTACCGCTATCTCTAGAAGTCTACCAGCCGCTCAAATCCGGCATTCACCCGACGATCGTCACGATATACGGAGGCGCTTGGCAAAACGGCAAGCCCACCGCCAACGCAGATTTCAACCGCTACATGGCAGCACAAGGCTATACCGTCGTGGCGATCGACTATCGCCATGCGCCCCAATATCACTTTCCAGCCCAGATTGACGATGTGCGCCTTGCATTGATGTACATTCAAAAAAACGCCCAGTCTCTAGAAGTCGATCTCGATCGCCTGGTGCTAATGGGGCGATCGGCGGGGGCGCAGTTGGCGATGATTGCGGCATACTCAGCCATGCTCCCCGTCAGAGCGATCGTCAATTACTATGGCCCTGTAAATTTAACGATCGGCTATCGAGAGCCGCCCCAGCCCGATCCGATCAACTCACGAGCTGTTTTAGAAGCCTTTTTGGGTGGCACTCCCGATCAAAAACCTGATCTTTATGACAAAGCTTCGCCCTACACCTACATCACCGCCAAAGCACCGCCCACGCTGCTTGTCTACGGCGGTCGAGATCATGTAGTACAGGCAAAATACGGACGAGGCTTGCGCGATCGCCTCCAAGCTGCGGGCAACACTGCCGCCTATATAGAGCTACCCTGGTCAGAACACGCGTTTGATGCGCTGTTCAGCGGATTGGGGAATCAGATAGCGCTATATTACACAGAGAGATTTATTGCTTGGTCAGTCAATTGGGTCAGTTAACCAAAAATTCAACCCCATGGCTAACGAAAGGCTAGAAAACGAAAGACTAGAAGGCATTATAGGTGCGTTTTCCACTCAGCAAGATGCAGAATTTGCTCGCAGGGCGCTAACAGAAATTGGGCGATTCGACGGAAATTTAGTATCGGTTATGGTGAACGATGCTCAGGATAGGGTCGATCGCTTTTTCGTCATCCTAAATGACAATCCCCCAACCGTAGCTCAAGCTAAAACTTTTCTCAAGGGTTCAATGCCGCAAATGAGGACGGAGCAAGACTTGCGATATGAAGCCAGCCAGTCCGCAGAGCGAGTCAAGAGAATGCCATTCATGGGCGGAACGTCTTTATAGCCGATCGCGTCACGATGGATCAATCGTCACTGTGCGATCGAGCCTGGGGACTTTATCGAGAAACTGCCCACTTAGCAACAATGCCGTCTCGACATCTAATTCACCCGTTGGCGCTACCCTCATCACCTTCTGAAATTGCTGTAGGGCAGCCTTAAGATGGTCTGACTGATTACCCTCTGACTGACTCAAAAACCCCGATCGATGCAATAGCTCAGCCGTTTGGGCAGGGGCAAGAGCAAGATCTGAGGAGCGAAAAATCGGCACATACTGATTGCGCCAGTGGCGATCGAGAAACTCAGTTTTGTCAATCTGATAAATTTTGCCAAAAGCGGGATCGCCAATGATCACAGACTCATCATCCATGCCTAAGAGAGCGATCGCATGAGGCGCTTTGCCGTTTTCCGAATAGAGCCAGGTAGCAATCACGCCCGGTCGGTTAATCTGCCGCATTTGTGCCCAGGTTGTGTCTAGCTCTATGCCATCCATGCCAAACCCCTGAGCCGCTGCAATAATCTGCGGCATGGAAGTACCCAAGAGGCTTGTACCTGCCAACCGCGCCGCGCTGGACTCAGTGGCATTAATTCCCCAAAGCTGCAAGACCGTCGCCAAAGCCGCCGGGGCGCAGCTACTATTTGAGGTTTGCTGAAACACTCCATTGGGCTGAAGATTATCTTCGAGAGACGCATAGATTGGAGCCAAGAAATGCGCCTCGGTTGCCGTAAAGCCCCCCATGCCCAAAACACCTAACAGCGCTACCGCCACCACCTGAAGCCGCGCCGTTTGCCAGCTTACCGTAAAAGCCAGACCGCAGAATCCT
>CASBQM010000019.1 GCA_949127645.1 Synechococcales cyanobacterium PMM_0036 | reverse complement strand
GGGCATGGAAGTCATGCACGAGCGCAATGCTCACAACTTCCCGCTTGACTTGGCTGCGGGTGAGGCGGCTCCTGTTGCCATCACTGCTCCTGCCATCAACGGTTAGGATTCGGCTAATCTATCTCTGAGTTAGATTGCAAAGCGCTTTCCTTCGGGAGGGCGCTTTTTGATTTTCGTGGGTACTTATTTTGATGCGTTTCCGCGAATAAGGCAAGCGATCCCCAACTTGGGGATCGCTTGCCTTACAATGTTTAAGCTTGACCTGCTGTGGCATCCTACGTCATTCTCCACGCGGGGATCAAGAAAAGAGGGCATGACGCATCACAGATTAGGTCGTTACACTATTTTGATTTCTTGCACGGGCAGGAAGCCAATTGTTTTATCTTTTCACCCTACGATCGCCTTTTTGACGCTAGTTTTGAGCACAGGGCTACCGATCGCTGCCTTTTCCACAGTCTGCTTCTATGTGCAGCAGAATACTCAGCTTGCTCAACGCAACTCTCAACTGACTCAAGAGGCAGATAATATCCTTGAGCGTTTGGAGACCTTGGAAACTAAGATTGACGCTATAAAAGACGGTCAGGGATCTGCTAGAGACTCCGGCGCTAACTCTAGCTTACGGCTTCAGGTAGGCTCTACTCAGGCGCATCTGGCACCCGTAGATGAGGCAGCGCCAGAAGTCATGCTTAGCATAGCCAGAGACAAGATTCCCAATCTGCTCCAACTGCTCCAGCGTAAGACACAGCCTATCTTAAAGCTCACAGCATCAGAACCCTCAGCATTAAAACCCTCGGCATTAACTCAGACAGCGCTTCGAGAAGTCTCTCGACCCACCGGAATGCCGATCGCTCAGGAAACTACTATTACCTCTTTATTTGGGTTACGCTCTGATGCTTCGGGCTGGGGCTATGAGCTGCATCAGGGTATTGATTTTGTTGCAGCCTATGGCAGTGCGGTTCAGGCAACGGCTCCGGGCAGGGTAGAAAAAGCGGGCTGGGATCAGGGATTTGGCAATCGTGTTGTGATCGATCACGGCTATGGGTATCGGACGCTTTACGCCCATTTAGATCAACTATTGGCGACTGAAGGCATGACCATTGATCGCCATCAAATCATTGGCTATTTGGGCAACACTGGGCGATCGCGTGAACCGCATCTGCACTATGGGGTGTATCGTAATGGCTACGTGGTAGATCCGAAAGACTATCTGAATTAAACTGCAATAAGCCGCTTAACGAATCGATCGCCATCATGTTTAATCGCAAGCCAATTAAATCGTTGACTTACTTAAGCGCCACCAGTGAGTTTGAGGGCAACCTGAAAATTGAGGGCAACCTGCGGGTTGATGGGATCGTGCATGGCACCGTCGAAGTGCGGGGAGATATGGAAATCTCCCAAACAGGTCTAGTCGAGGGGCTAGAGCTAAAGGCAAACAACATTATTGTACATGGCGTAATCAAAGCCAGAGTTATAGCTGAGGGCAGGTTAACACTCAGTCGCACAGCTCGATTAGAGGGTGATGTGACCGCTAATTCATTAGATATTGAAGCAGGGGCTTTTTATACCGGGCACATTGCTACAACTCAGGAGATAAAGGCTTTGCCTCGTTCGACCGATCGCTACCCTGAACTCATTGGTCGTACAGAAGAGTCTCCGCTAAATCATCCCAGCTCTCAGAGTGAGCTAAAATAGGCTTCCTGAGAACAAATTTTTGCTCTTGAGCATGGATTTCTAGAAAGCTATGGGCAACACCTTTGGTCATTTGTTTCGGATCACTACCTTTGGCGAGTCTCATGGCGGCGGGGTCGGCGTAATTATTGACGGCTGTCCTCCACAATTAGAAATTTCGATTGAAGAGATCCAGTTTGAACTCGATCGCCGTCGTCCAGGACAGAGCAAGATCACCACACCCCGCAAGGAAGCTGACACCTGCGAGATTCTGTCCGGCGTTTTTGAAGGAAAAACTTTAGGTACACCGATCGCCATTCTGGTGCGTAACAAAGACCAGCGCTCTCAAGACTACGACGAGATGGCGCAAACCTATCGCCCTTCCCATGCAGATGCTACCTACGATGCCAAGTATGGAATTCGCAATTGGCAGGGCGGCGGGCGATCTTCAGCGCGAGAAACAATTGGACGGGTTGCGGCTGGAGCGATCGCCAAAAAAATTCTCAAGCAGGTAGCGGGGGTGGAAATTATTGGCTACGTTAAGCGCATCAAAAATTTAGAAGGGGTCGTTGATCCCGCTACAGTGACGCTGGAGCAGGTAGAGAGCAACATTGTTCGCTGTCCCGATGCTGAATGTGCCGATCGCATGATTGAGCTGATTGAGCAAGTGGGGCGATCGGGCGATTCGATTGGCGGCGTGGTGGAATGTGTGGCGCGTAATTTACCCAAGGGTCTGGGAATGCCCGTATTCGACAAGCTTGAGGCAGATTTAGCGAAAGGCATCCTGTCGCTGCCAGCCAGCAAAGGCTTTGAGATCGGCTCTGGCTTTGCCGGAACCTTGCTCACGGGCAGCGAACACAACGACGAGTTTTACATCAATGACCAGGGCGAGACGCGTACCGTAACCAATCGATCGGGCGGCATCCAGGGCGGCATCTCGAACGGGGAAGACATTATTCTCAGAGCGGCATTCAAACCCACAGCCACCATTCGTAAAGAGCAGCGCACCGTCACGAAGGCAGGAGAAGAGACGGTTTTGGCGGCAAAGGGACGACATGATCCCTGTGTATTGCCGAGAGCAGTCCCCATGGTGGAAGCAATGGTAGCCTTGGTGCTGTGCGACCACTTGCTCAGACAACAGGGACAGTGCGGCGTATTGTAGATAGCGTATTGTAGATAGCGTATTGTAGATAGCGTATTGCAGATAGCGTATTGCAGATAGCGTATTGCAGATAGCGTATTGCAGATACTATTTAACACGACACTAATCGTCTAATACTTATCACTTAGCATACAGGCGACATCATGGGAACAGACATTCAAGATATCGGCTACCTGGCATTACCTGAAGCGCCTAACGGGCAAGGAATCCTCGTCCTACAAGAGTGGTGGGGGCTAGTGCCTCACATCAAATCGGTTGCCGATCGCTTTGCAAAGCTTGGGTATACGGCACTTGCCCCAGATTTGTATCACGGCGAAACCACAACTTCACCTGACGAGGCTAGTCGGATGCTGATGGCGCTGAATATCGAGAAAGCTGCTCAAGATTTGCAAAAAACCATTGACTATCTTCTGAGCCAGGAATCTGTCACCAGTGACAAGCTGGGCGTTATTGGCTTTTGCATGGGAGGTCAGTTGGCTTTGCTTGCTGCCACCGTCAGCCCTAGCATTGCCGCCGTGGTTGATTTTTATGGCATTCATCCCAACGTCAAACCCGATTTCTCGAAGCTCTCAGCTCCGGTACTGGGCTTGTTTGGTGAAGAGGATGATTTTGTGCCGCCAGCCGCCGTCAGTCAGCTAGAAGCTGATATTCAGAAGGCAGGTAAGGCGATCGAAGTCCACACTTACCCGAAAGCAGGTCACGCCTTCTTCAATGACGCTCGCCCCGAAGCCTACAAGCCCGAAGCGGCCGAAGATGCCTGGAGCCGATCGATCGCCTTCTTTCAGCAATATCTAGTCGCATAGCTATCATGCTGCAAATGAGCGCTGCCCACCTTCAGCAAATCTGCGACCACGCCCAACGCACCTACCCAGAAGAGTGCTGTGGTTTGTTATTAGGACATCTTGAACCCGCTACCGAGCGGAAAAAGTTAGTCGAGGTGTGGGAAACGCTCAACGCTTGGGAAGTAGCAGAGAAGGAAGCGATCGCCTCCTTCTCTGCTGCCTCAGGACAACGATACTCTAAAGCCGATCGCTACAGGATTGATCCCAGAGATTTGCTAGAAGCCCAGCGATACGGACGCGATCGCCAGCTTAATATCATTGGCATCTACCATTCTCATCCCGATCATCCAGCCGTGCCTTCAGAATGCGATCGGGCGATCGCTTGGTCAAGCTATTCTTATCTAATCGTTGCTGTAGATCAGGGGAGGGCGATCGATTATTGCTCTTGGAGTCTGGACGATCGGCACCAGTTCCAATCCGAAGCGCTAGTCAGCCTCGATCCCGCTTCCCCACAAAATCTAAAATCCAAAATCTAAAATCCAAAATTTCAGCAGACCTGCTCTAATAGAAAGAATCAGGCGACACCCCTCAAACCTGACCCTCATTCTCGTAAAACCTGCCTTTCGTAAAATTAGCCATGTTAAATCCCAATCTGGAGCAAATCCAGTTAACTAAAGAAGAATATGAACGCTACTCTCGTCACCTTATCTTGCCGGAAGTTGGGTTAGATGGGCAAAAGCGACTGAAAGCAGCCAGCGTCCTGTGCATTGGTACGGGTGGCTTGGGTTCGCCCCTGTTGCTGTACTTAGCCGCCGCCGGAGTTGGACGGATTGGCATCGTCGATTTTGACATTGTGGATTTCTCCAATCTGCAACGCCAGGTGATTCACGGCACCTCCTGGGTAGGCAAACCTAAAATTGCCTCTGCCAAAGACCGCATTTTGGAGATCAATCCCTTCTGCCAGGTGGATCTGTATGAGACTCGTTTGAGCGCCGAAAACGCCCTGGACATTGTTGCGCCCTACGACATCGTGGTAGACGGCACAGACAACTTCCCGACTCGCTATCTTGTCAACGATGCCTGCGTACTGCTCAACAAGCCCAACGTCTACGGCTCCATCTTCCGATTTGAGGGGCAAGCCACTGTTTTCAACTACGAAGGCGGTCCTAACTACCGCGACCTTTACCCCGAACCTCCACCACCGGGATTGGTGCCTTCTTGTGCAGAGGGCGGTGTCTTGGGCATTCTACCCGGCATCATTGGCGTGATTCAAGCCACCGAAACCGTCAAGATCATTCTCGGTACGGGGCAAACCCTGAGCGGTCGCCTGTTGCTCTACAACGCTCTAGACATGAGCTTCCGGGAGCTGAAGCTGCGACCCAATCCCGTTCGTCCCGTCATTGAAAAACTGATTGACTACGAAGAGTTTTGTGGAATTCCTCAAGCCAAAGCAGCAGAAGCACAACAGCAGGCAGCCATGCAAGAAATGACGGTAACTGAACTGAAGCAGCTCATAGATAACGGCGCACATGATTTTGTGCTGCTAGATGTCCGCAATCCTAATGAGTATGAGATTGCCCGCATTCCTGGCTCTGTTCTGGTGCCCTTGCCAGACATTGAGAACGGCGATGGGGTATCAAAGGTAAAAGAACTGCTCAATGGGCACAAGCTAATTGTGCATTGCAAGCTGGGTGGACGATCGGCTAAGGCGATCGGCATTCTCAAAGAGTCAGGTATTGAGGGCGTGAATGTCACGGGTGGCATTAATGCTTGGAGTCAGGACGTTGATTCATCGGTGCCGCAGTACTGATAAGGCGATAGGCTTGTAGGATAGACAATGTCCGTCCTACAAGGTTTATTTTGAGATCGGCTTATTTTAAGATCGCCTTATTTTAAGATCGGCTTATTTTAAGATCGCCTGATGTTCAAGCAGCACCAATCCTGCCGCCGCCAAAGGGTTGCAACCACCCAACCATTCTGTTCCAGCGTATCGGCGATCGGCTTCACCTGATCCAGCAAGATACCGCTCAAGACACCCCAGGTGCTAGGCTTTGAGATCTCGGTCATCTGCGGGATTAGCTCGATAATGACCTCTGCCAAGATATTGCAGACAATGCCATCGACTGGCTCAGAAATTAATTCTTTGATTCGCTCAATACTGCCCTCAGCCACAATCAGGCGATCGGCATCAATGAGGTTCATTTCCTGATTTTCGTGAGTTGCCTTGACAGCAAGGGGATCAGTATCCACCGCGTAAGCAAGCTTTGCCCCCAGCAGCAAAGCCCCAACCGAGAGAATGCCAGAACCGCAGCCAATATCTGCCACGACCATATTGCCAGGTTCACTAATCCGCATTTCTAGCGACTCTAGACAAAGCTGAGTTGTGGCATGAGCGCCCGTCCCAAAGGCGACTCCTGGATCAAGCTTGATGATGATCCGATCGCTATTCTCTGGCGGCGGAATCCATGCGGGATTAATCAGGAAGCGATCGCCGATCTCCTGAGGATGCCAGTGATCTTTCCAGCTACTTGACCAATCTTCCTCGTCAATGAGATGCCACCGAACCAAGGGGAGCGCTAGTTCAGAGCATAGCGCATCCTGTTGCAGCCATAAAGCTAGAGCCGCCAAGTCTAGCTGCTGGGCTTTAAACTGCGGCAAATAGGCTTTAACCATACAGGTATAGCCTTTGGTCTCGCTGGAAGTGCCTCGGCAGCCAAAGTCATCCAAGCGCCAGTATGCCAAATCTTCGGCGATCGGATCACAAGCAACCTGAATTTCCCACCAGCTACTTGCCATTTGATTTAAGAGTTGAAGGTTGAGAAATTGCTTGGGCGATTCAGGCAGTCTATTCTGGCAAAGTCACTTGTTCTGGCAAAGTCACTTACTCGGGTAAAGTCACTTACTCTGGCAAAGTCACTTATTCTGGCAAAGTCACTTATTCTGGCAAAGTTACAGTATAAGCATCGCGGATGCCAGGAACTTTTGTGATCTCTGCCACAATGCCGTCTGGCAAGGGGTCGTCAACACTCAGCACCATCACGGCATCGCCTCGGACAATCTTACGCCCCACCTGCATACTGGCAATGTTGACATTAAAACTGCCCAGCAAAGAGCCAATCTTACCAATGATTCCCGGCATATCGCGGTGCAATGTAAATAGCATATAGCGGCTGGGCGGCACATTGACGGGAAACTCATCCAGATCCGTAATCCGAATCTCGCTATCGCCTAACAGAGCGCCCGTAACCGAATGTTCGCCCAAGGAGCCTTTTGCGGATAAGTGCAGTGAGCCAGTGTAGTCTTTTGAGGCGGCATCGCGCGTTTCAATCACCCGAATACCCCGCTCCTTAGCTTCAATACCAGCATTGACATAGTTGACCCGCTCTTGC
>CASBQM010000018.1 GCA_949127645.1 Synechococcales cyanobacterium PMM_0036 | reverse complement strand
TAACTGGCACCCCAGCCTCCCAGACTGGATCGCATTTCTTCCCACTTGGGCAGCAATGTTTTTTATCTGGATTTTGCGCGGAGTGCTGACGATCATCCTCCTTCTCCTCACGGGCTTCATCTTTCTGCAATTTGGCGGGCTGCTGGGCGCACCCTGGTATGGCAAGCTCTCAGAAGAGCTAGAGCGGATGAAAACAGGCAAGGTAACGCTGGTAGAAGTCGGCGTGGCAAGCGATATTTCTCGCGCCATTTTCTATGAGCTAAAAAAGCTGCTGCTGAGCGTTAGCGTCAGCGTTCCACTGTTGTTACTCAACTTTTTTCCGGGTGTAGGAACGGCGATCGCCACTTTTGTAGGCATTGCTTTTGCATCCACGATCGTCTGCATGGATTTTATGGATGCGGCGGTTGAACGCCGTCGTCCCGGCTTCCGCGAAAAGCTAGGAATTGTCTGGCGCAGTATGCCTGCCAGCGGTTCATTTGGGCTGGTCTGCCTGGGGTTGGTCAGCATCCCGCTTGTTAATCTGCTGGCAGTTCCGGTCTGCGTGGCGGCAGGGACGCTATTTTTCTGCGATCGGGTCTTGCCCTGGTACGAGAAAGAACTCTAACTTCAGTCTGAAATTAGTCTGAAATCAGTAAATCCTGAACAAACCCATATAAATCTGACTCCGATCGCCCCTCAAGCTGCCGATCCTTTAGGTCAATCAGCCCTTGCGATAGTTCTGTTGCGCGTTTCTTATAGCTATTGTTAGCCGTGAGTAAATCCATAAATACCTCCTGCTCAATCTCTAGCCGACTAGATTCTTCCGATAGAGGCGAAGCATAGGCGATCGCATCTGCCTCGTACTTCAGCAAAAAAATCAGGGCGTTGCTGAGCTGTTGAAGCTGCTGCTGAAGCTTGCGGGTGTCCAAATCCAGTCGATCGAAGCCCACCTTTCCCTCAATTCGCAGCTCGACGATCGGCTGATCGGCGGAAACAAGCTTTCCAGACTGAATAGCAGCTTGGATTTGGGCGATCGCCGCCTCTTCCACTTCTTCCAGACTTTCGTGCCCTTCAGCCGTCCACCGTAGCCGCACCACCGATCGCTGGTAGTAGTCTTTCTTTAGCTCAGCTTTGATCCCCGTCGCGTCGATTTCTACTAGATAAACGCCGCGATCGAAGCTGGACTCCTCAATGCTGTTTGCTTCTGTCGAGCCTGGATTAAAAACCCAGTCGCCCTCGGTATAGCTCTTGTGAATGTGCCCTAATGCCAAATAGTCTACTCCTGCCTGCTTCAGGGGCAGCAAGTCTGTATAGCGTAAGGCTCCCTGGTAGCGGGCAATTTGTCCCTCCAGCCCATGGTGAAACAGCAGAATTGTGTGGGCGATCGGCGGTAATCCTTTAATAGCCACCGCAATTTGCTCGATCGCCTTGGGCGCAGAAGCCCCATACCATTGCGATCCCAGCACCCGTACTCCGCACGGCAAATCCACGTAGCCGCCATATCCATCCTGCCAGGGCGAATAAAAGCCTTCTCCCTCAGCCGGATCGCCGGGTTCTAGCAACATCAGCAAGCCCCAATCCGCTAGATAGCGTAGCCAGCTTGTCTTGGTGCCGTAAGGACGGTTGTCGTGATTGCCCTCAATCGCCAATACCGGAATTTTGGCTTCTTGCAGCAATTGCAGGCAGGTCTGTGCCTGATTGAGAGTGGCAGGTAAGATATTGCGATGCTCAAATAAGTCGCCTGCAATGACCACGAAATCCACCTTCTCGGCGATCGCATATTTCTCGATCGCATCCTGAAGCGCAAAAAAGAAGTCTTGGGTTCGCTGTTTGTTGTCGTAGCGATCGAACCCCAGGTGAATATCGGCAAGGTGAAGAAACCGGGGCATATGCAAAAACACTCTAGGATTCGGTCATTGTAGCCCTGCATTTACCTAGAGTCTAGTACCTATGATCTAATCCACATAATCCAGGCAGCATAATCTAATTGAATGAACCCGATGGAGAAGTGGAAGTCGCCAACTCTTCTAGACGCTCTTGCTGATCCATCGAAATACAGGACTGAATCACGTCTTCGATATCGCCTTCCAGCACAGGATTCAGGGTGAAATTCTGCCCTAAGCGATGATCGGTCACGCGATTGTCTTTATAGTTGTAGGTGCGGATTTTCTCAGAGCGTGAGCCAGTGCCCACCTGCGAGCGCCGCATAGAAGTCACTGCCTCCTGCTGTTCCCGCAGCTTAATCTCGTACAGTTTGGCTCTGAGAATCTGCATGGCACGCTCTCGGTTTTGCAACTGCGATCGCTCTTCAGTGCAAAAGATCCGAATCCCAGTTGGCTTGTGCATCAAGTCAACGGCTGTTTCTACCTTATTGACGTTTTGACCACCTGCACCACCCGATCGCGCTGTCGTCAATTCAATGTCTTTCGGGTCGATTGTTATCTCTACATCGTCAACTTCTGGCATCACCGCTACAGTCGCCGTCGAAGTATGGACTCGTCCGCCCGCTTCCGTCATGGGCACCCGCTGAACACGATGAACTCCTGCCTCAAACTTCAGCTTGCTATAAACCTGGTCGCCCTGAATCTCAAGAATGGCTTCCTTGAATCCGCCTAAATCGGCTAACGATTCGCTGAGTAATTTCACCCGCCAGCGCTGACCTTCGGCATAGCGTGAGTACATTCGCACTAAGTCTCCCGCCCAAATGCTTGCCTCATCGCCACCAGTACCCGCCCGAATTTCTAACATGATGTTTCTGTCATCATTCGGGTCGCGGGGCAGCAGCAAAACTTTAAGGTGAGCTTCTAGAGCCGTAACTTTAGCAACCAATTCCTCAATTTCCATAGAAGCCATCTGGCGAAGTTCTGAATCTCCGCCAGCATCTTTGAGAATTTGTCGAGAATCCTCTAAGTCTTCCTGAGCCTTCTTCCAGATGTCGAAGGTATCAACCGTTTCCTCTAACGAAGAACGCGATCGGGCAACACGCTGAAATTCCGACGGATCGGTTGCCACATCAGGGTCAGCCAATCGCCGGGTCAGCTCATGAAAAGTCTGTTCAACGGACTTTAATTTGTCTAGTAGATAAGATTCTGCCATGAACGTAGCCTCAGAAACTGCGATCGAAAACGCGAAGAAGGCTACGATCGCTACTTCTTAGCATCATCTTTGACCGGCTCAGTAGCAAGTTCAGTCTCGGCAGGCTTGGTTGTATCCACCATGCCGTACTTCCGCATGAAGCGTTCGACACGACCTTCTGTGTCGATAATTTTCTGGGTTCCAGTGTAGAAGGGATGATTGCCTGACCAGATGTCCACGTGCAGTTCGGGCTTGGTGGAGCCAACGGTCATCACCAGTTCACCATTACAGTAAACTTTTGCATCTGGATACCATTTGGGATGAATTTCGGGTTTAGCCATGGTGGTAAAAAACAATTGATAGAGTTCAATTTTAGCGAATTGCGCCTGAGTTAAATCTGGGACATCACGCTGGGAACATCGCGCTTGGAACAGGCAGGATTAACGCTTCGAGTACTGAGGAGCTTTACGTGCCTTGTGCAAACCGTACTTCTTCCGTTCCACAGCACGCGGGTCACGAGACAGATAGCCTTCCACCTTCAAAGGCTTACGGTTATCTGGATCAAGCTGGCAAAGTGCCCGTGCCACACCCAACTTGATAGAATCGGCTTGCCCCGTCAAACCGCCACCGCTGGCGTTTACCAAGATGTCATACTCGCTACCCAAACCCAGAGTTTCTAGAGGCGCTTTTGCCGCCGTCAGATAGGTAGGGTTGAACTGAAGATACAAATCCCCAGGCTTGCCATTGATCACGATTTGACCAGTACCCGGCACCAACCGAACCCGAGCCACCGCAGATTTACGCCGCCCAGTGCCCCAATATACGACGCGATCGTTCTTGTCTGTCGCTTGCATTAGATTTTCTCTCCAGGAATAGTTTGAACGTTAAGAACCACAGGCAATTGCGCTTGATGCGGATGATTAGTCCCGGCATACACCTTGAGCTTGGTGAAGAGCTGCCGACCCAAAGTATTTTTGGGCAACATTCCCTTAACCGCCTGCTCAATAATCCGCTCTGGCATCCGGTCTTGCAGTTTAGCAAAAGTCTCAGTCTTCATCCCGCCTGGACGACCCGAATGACGGCGGTAGAGCTTCTGACTGCTCTTCTTGCCCGTAACGTTGATCTTCTCAGCATTGATCACAATCACAAAATCGCCTGTATCCATGTGGGGGGTGTAGGTCGGCTTGTTTTTGCCACGCAAAACCATAGCGATCTCGCTAGCCAAACGTCCTAACCGCTGATTTTCAGCATCTACTATGTACCAATCCCGAACGATCGAGTCTTGAGGCGGTAAATAAGTCTTGTTCATCACGTATTCCTTAAACAAATGTAAAGATTATCTTAGGGGACACAGCAAGTCAGAGCATCGTTCATCACAGCATCGGCTGCTGGAAAAACAAGCTTGGGCTGAGCGTCGTACCAAATCTCTGGAGAAAAGGGAAATTCTGGGTAGCCTACCCTCAATAGACAAAGCCCTTGGGGCGGAGCGGCATACCTCACCAGATCACGACGCTGCTGTTGCCACACCTCGGTAAACTGTTCGGGCGATCGCTCCCCACTGCCCACCTGTACCAGCATTCCTACCAGCAATCGCACCATACCGTACAGAAACCCGCTTGCCTGTAGCTCGATATGGAGCAGCGAACCCTGGCGATCGCATTCAGCCGCCTGCATGTCCACCCAAGAATGAGGACGCTTCGAGCCAGCTCGGTGAAAAGCCGCCAAATGCTGCCGCCCAATCAGCGGATCAAGCGCCTCCTGCATCAGCGACTCGCTCAAAGGCGCATGGTAGTAATGCCAGGAAAACGATCGCACAAACAGATTAGGACGAGCATCTGTGTAGATCGTATACCGATAGCGTCGCCAAATTGCCGAAAACCGGGCGTGCCAGTCATGGCTTACCGCTGCCGAGGCGCGAATCAGTACATCTTGAGATAGCCGCGAGTTGAGAATGTCTTTCCAGCGATGCGCCGGAACATGGACTGGAGCTTCAAAATGAGCTACCTGAGCAGCAGCATGGACTCCTGCATCCGTCCGACCCGCACCATGCAAAGCCACTGGATACCCCATGAAAGCCTGAAGCGCCTGTTCAATCTCTTCTTGCACCGTGCGATAGTTCAACTGTCGCTGCCAGCCATGAAAATGGGTGCCCAAGTACTGAATGACCAGAGCAATTCTTTGCAACGTCCCTGAAGGCTGAGAATTACCATCCTCAGATTCAGAAGAACAGGCTAACGTAGATGGATTCAGAGACATTTCAACAAAGCACTTTAACCAGAAAATCATTCAGCTCAGCGCTAGCTCATCAAGTTAGCTCAATAATCGCCATTTCAGCATTGTCGCCCCGACGGTTAACCGTTCGGAGGATGCGGGTGTAGCCACCTTGGCGATCGCCGTAGCGATCCTTCACCTGCTCAAACAGAACGTGAACCAACTGCTTGTCGTAGATATAGCCCATCGCCTGCCGACGCGCAGACAAAGAGCCATCTTTCGCCAGAGTGATCATTCGTTCGGCTTCTGAACGAACCGCCTTAGCGCGAGTCTTAGTGGTAGTAATTCGACCGTGACGGATCAGTTCAGTCGTCAACGCTCTCAGAAGAGCCTTCCGCTGATCGGCGGGCAAACTCAGTTGGGGGATATTACAACGGTGGCGCATAACAACAAAGTTCTAAAGGAACAAAACAATAGCTATTTTTACTAGGTAGGGAAGGGAACGATCGCAGCTAGGTGGGTCGAGAAGATTTATCATGCGGCAAAGTAATTCCCAGTCGGTCTTGCAGAGCCTCAATCACTTCCTCAGCAGATTTAGCGCCGAAATTCTTGATTTCCAGCAGGTCTTCCTGAGTGTAATCCAGCAGATCTGCTACAGAGTTGATTTGCGCTCGCTTCAAGCAGTTGTATGCTCTCACCGAAAGCTGTAGCTCCTCAATGGGAATCTGGTTAGCCGGATCATCCGTTCCTTCGTCTAGATCATCTATAGGAGCGAAATCTATTTCTCGTAGAGGATTAAATAGATCTACTAGAATATCCGCCGCCTGACTTAGAGACTCTTGAGGAGTCAGACTGCCGCTCGTCCAGATTTCCATAACCAGCCGATCTTTCTGGACGGTATCGCCGACCCTTGCCCCTTCGATCGTATAATTGACCTTGCGAACAGGCATAAAAATCGCGTCAATTTGCAGAAAATCCAGGGAGGAAGTCTCGTCTTTTGAGCGATCGATCGCTCGATAGCCTACTCCTTTCTCAATCCGAAATTCCATCTCTAGCGTTGAGCCAGCCGCCAAAGTCGCCACATACTGATCAGGATTAATTACTTCCACTTCAGAAGGAAGCTCAAAGTATCCAGCCGTCACGGTTACAGGTCCCTCGACCCGGAGCCTGCCGATTTGAGGCTGAGAGGAGTAGCTTTTAAGAACAATTTCCTTCATGTTCATCAGGATGTCTAGGACATCCTCTCGAACACCCGGAATGGTCATAAATTCGTGGGTGACACCCGCAATCCGAACTGCTGTAACCGCCGCTCCTTCTAAATTAGAGAGCAGAACGCGTCTCAAGGCATTGCCAACGGTAATGCCTTGACCCCGCTCTAGCGGCTCTAATATAAATTTACTGTAGGAACTTCGATCTTCATTAACGTCTGACTCTATGCACTCAACCTGAAATTGTGCCATAGCCTATCCTCCCCTATCTTTAACCCTAGAACATCAACACAAACCTCAGCCATTAGCGAACGTGCATCTCAAAGACTGAGAAGTATATCGTAAGCCAGCTTTCTGAGCAGTCCAGCTTTCTCGAAAAGCCTGACATGGCACTCACCGAATCAACTGATGAGTCTCAAACACGCCGCCGCTTGGGTGGACGACAGCCATTGTGAGGGATTGGAGTGACATCTCTAATCAGAGTAATCTCTAAACCAGCGCCCTGCAAAGCTCGGATCGCCGTTTCGCGTCCTGAACCAGGACCGCTGACCATAACCTCAATCTGGCGCATTCCTTGATCGACTGCCCGTCGACCTGCATTGTCTGCGGCTGTCTGTGCGGCAAAAGGAGTGCCCTTTTTTGCGCCCTTGAAACCACTTGAGCCGGACGAAGCCCAAGAAATAGCTTCACCGCTGTTATCAGTAATGGTGACGATCGTGTTGTTGAAGGTAGATTGGATATGCGCCACGCCGCTGGGCACATTTCGCTTCTGCTTCTTCGCACCTGTCTTTCTAGTTGGTTGTCGTGCCATATCCCTTAAGTTAGCTGCCCTTAATTAACAAATTCAGTGAAGTGATAAGCGATCGCTGAAGACCCAGCTTTATGCCTTTGCCTCCAATGCCAGACGCAAATAGGGGCAGAATGGTAGGAGACACGTGCAACCCAACAAACTGCCCTGCTTTGCACTACTTCTTGGTAGGTGCCTTCTTCTTACCCGCAACCGTGCGACGACCGCCTCTGCGAGTCCGCGCGTTTGTCCGAGTCCGCTGTCCGCGAACAGGCAATCCTAGCCGATGCCGCCGCCCACGATAGGTGCCGATGTCCATGAGGCGCTTGATGTTCATGGTTTCCCATCGTCTCAAGTCACCCTCAATCTGATAGTCGCCCTCTACCGCTTCACGCAGCAAAATCACATCCGCATCGCTCAAGTCTTTGATGCGAATATCAGGATTGACACCTGTTTTAGCCAAAACCTGCTTCGATCTCGTAAGACCAATCCCATAAATGTAAGTTAGACCAATTTCAACACGCTTATCTCGTGGAAGGTCTACCCCAGCAATTCTTGCCACGCTCTAACCCTCTCTTTTTGCTCTTTCGTTACGACCTTAAGACCCAAACGGTCATCCAGTGGAAGAATGTATGTCCCAGAATGACTTTCCCGACACCCGCTAGGGCACGCAGTTACCCTTGGCGCTGTTTATGCTTAGGGTTTGAGCAAATCACCATAACTCTGCCGCGTCTGCGGATGACACGGCACTTCTCACAAATCTTTTTTACAGATGCTCGGACTTTCATGTCCCCTAGTTATATTTTGACAGTACAAACCGGTTATTATATCGAATTAAAACTAGCTTGTCAAATTGGATAAGCTATAGTTTCAGGCTCATTAAGAGCAGGACACCAAAGACTGCCAATCTCTACTTTTTGGCATTACGAAGACGATAGGTGATCCTACCCTTTGTTAAGTCATAGGGCGTTAGCTCGACCTTGACACGATCGCCCGGTAGAATTTTGATGTAATTCCGCCGAATCTTGCCTGAGATGTGAGCCAAAACATTGAATCCATTGTCCAGATCCACCCGAAACATGGCATTGGGCAATGAATCAATCACCGTTCCTTCCATCTCAATCAAATCTTGTTTAGACAAAGTTATATTCCCCTTCTATAGTTGGATATTCTGAAATTAGACACCCTGGAGACCTCTTATAATCTAGCTTCTTGAGATAGTCTCTTACCTTAGCGTAGCAAATGCTCCAAAAAATAGATTTCTAGGAGAGGGTATTGACACACTTTGCCTATTTAGCCCGTGGGTGAGGTTGAAGAGTTTGCCGCAAGGTAGCGCTAATAGCCTCAATACTTTGACTGCCATCGATCAAAACCAACTGACCGCGATTGCTGTAGAAATCAATTAAAGGAGCCGTCTGCTGGTGATAAACCTCTAGCCGATTACGGATAACGGCATCAGTGTCATCCACGCGTCCCCGCCCCAGCAGACGAGCCACTAAAGCTTCGTCGGGCACATCAAAATTGACGACATGGCTACAGGATTGATGAATTTCATTCAGCAAGGTATCCAGGAACCTTGCCTGTCCGACGGTACGAGGAAAGCCATCCAGAATCCAGCCAACCTTAGCATCCTCAGCGCTGAGGCGATCGCGCACCAAATCCAGCATGAGCTGATCCGGAACCAGCTCACCCGCATCCATATAAGACTTTGCCTTCAGACCTAGCTCAGTTTTGCTGGCGACCGCACCTCGGAGAATGTCGCCCGTTGAAATATGAGGAATCCCATATTCTTGAGCCAGAGCCTGCGCCTGAGTTCCTTTACCTGCACCGGGCGCTCCCAAAAAAATTAATCTCGTCACTACTGCTTCACCATTCCCTCATACCGCTGAGAAATTACATAGGTTTGGATTTGCTTTGCCGTGTCGATCGCCACACCTACAAGAATCAAAAGAGACGTTGCCCCAATCCGCTGGAAGGTCGTTACGCCTAGCTGTTGCTCAATTGCCGTAGGGACGATCGCCAAGACTCCCAGAAATACTGCGCCCAAGAACGTCAGGTGATTTAAAACTCGCTGAATGTAGTCGCTAGTAGCCTTACCCGGACGAATTCCAGGAATACTCGAACCCATCTTCTTTAGGTTCTGAGACAGCTCAACCGAGTCTACAAACAGAGACGTATAGAAGTAGCTAAAAAAGAGGATGAGCGCTAAATAGAGCACAATGTATACAAAGCTGCCAGGACTCAGATATTTAATCACCTGTGCCAGAATAGGATTGTTGGGCAAAACCTGCACCAGGAAAAACGGTAGCGACAGCACTGCATAGGTAAAAATGATTGGCATCACTCCTCCCTGGTTAAGACGCAGGGGTAGGTAGCTGCTTCGTTCCTGATACGTCCGACGACCCACCTGACGACGAGCCGAAATCACTGGAATTCGACGAGTTCCTTCCTGGACAAAGACAATCCCCACAATCATTGCCAAAAAGACCAAAATCAAGAAAATGATCTTACCCACAAGGCTAGGATCGCCGTTTTGGGCAAGCGCAAACGTGTTGCCCAAGGACTGAGGAAGCGTCGAAACAATGCTAACGAAAATGAGCAAAGAAGCGCCGTTACCAATTCCTCGCTCTGTAATCAGTTCACCAACCCACATCACAAACATTGAACCTGCGGTGAGCGCTAGGACAGTCTCAACAATAAAGGTTGTTCCTGGAGTTTCTGCATAGACGTTGACAAATAAAGCCAGCCCAGTGCTTTGAATAATCGCCCATCCTGCTGCAACATAGCGGGTAATTTGAGAAATCTTACGCCGACCTGCCTCTCCCTCGTTCTTCTGCAAGTCCTCCAGACTGGGGAGAGCCTTCGTCATCAACTGCATGATGATAGAGGCATTAATGAACGGAATAATGCCCAACGCAAAGATTCCCAGAGCAGAAAGTCCACCGCCCGAAAAAATGTCTAGCAGACCCACAATGCTACCCAGCGCGCCCCCTTGGACAGCCTCTTGAAAAGCAGCACGATCGATCCCAGGTATAGGAATACGGATGCCCAGGCGCACCAAGATTAACATCCCAACAGTGACAAGCAGCCGACCTCGGAGTCCGGCTGCTTGGGCCATTTGTACGAATGTTTCCTGCGCTGTTGGGGCTTTATCTCGGTTGACAACCATAGAGCAATACCTCTTGCGTAGTGGCGGTTACATAGAACCCATAAGAGAGCGAACCCATAAGAGAAACAGTTTTTTAAGCTGTACTCAATAGTTTAAGTTTTTAAGCTGGTGAATCACAAGTGAGCTAACTTAAAAACTTAGCTCGGAACCCTAGCTTAAAATCTCACAAGAACCACCTGCTGCTTCAATTTTGGTACGAGCAGAAACCGTGAAAGCAGCAGCTTGAACCTTCAAAGCGACCGTTAATTCACCATCGCCTAGAATTTTGAGAGGTCCATCATCGCTAGTAACTATTCCCGACTCGATCAGCGAAGATAAGCTAACCTCAGTCTCAGCTACCAGTGCAGCCAAAGCACTGACATTAATCACTGTATACTCACGACGGTTAATCAATGGAAAATGCTTCAGCTTGGGAACTCGACGATAGAGCGGCATTTGACCACCCTCAAATCCGGGGCGAGTTCCGCTCCCAGATCTAGATTTTTGTCCTCTCATGCCAAAGCCGCAGCTCGCGCCTTGTCCAGCAGAAATACCGCGACCGACTCGCCGCTTCCGCTTTTGAGAGCCATCCTGGGGTAAAGCGTCTTCTAATCTCATGGCTAATGTACCAATGATTTAAATCAAGTGTAGGGATGATCAGGTGTACAGGTCTTCTAACCGTACAGGTTCTCTAGAGGAATGCCTCGCTCTTCAGCCACTTCAGAGAAAGTGCGCAGAGATGAGAGAGCATTTGCAGCCGCACGGGCATTATTGAGCGGATTGCCAGACGCCAACTGTTTTGCCAAGATGTTGCGAACGCCCGCCAGCTCAAGCACCGTACGGACAGCACCCCCAGCAATTACACCCGTTCCTGGCGCAGCCGGACGCATCATAACTTTTGCACCACCGCCAACTCCGTTAACGGGATGCGGAATGGAGTTAGCTTTTGTCAGCGGTACCTTGACTAAATGCTTTTTGCCATCAGCTACGC
>CASBQM010000017.1 GCA_949127645.1 Synechococcales cyanobacterium PMM_0036 | reverse complement strand
TGTTCCATCTTGACCATCCATTTATGCAAGATGCAGCGATCGCAGAAAAAGATACGGGGGAAGTATATCTGGCAAATGCGCTTCATGGCAACAACACCAGCACCGTATTTTGCCATGAACACCAGTGGAGTAACGCAACCCTCACGATTCCAGAAGCTGCACGGTTGGTGCTCCGATTGCACAACTTTGATACAGGCGGACGCAAAACCGGGGCGACTGATTCGGCAGCAGTGTTACCCATGATGGATGCTGCGAATGTATTGGTTCGGGGTAAGGATCTATGTGAAACCTTGTTGCTTAACTTGGTTGAGTATGACCCCGCTAGAGAGAAACCCAGCGTTGTAACTGACGAGGATCTTCCTGCTTGGGAACGAACAGTACAAAAAGCGAAGGAACGCATACCGGCAGGCTATATCGACTATCTGACCTATCAGTGGCGCAGGGTCAAGCTATTTACCCAGGATGGACAGGTGCTTCGGGTGGCACTGCATCCCGGCGATCGCCTTCCCAAAGATATTTCAACCTCCCAATGGGAATGTGGTATTGCTTACACCAAGACTGACAAAGTGCGGCTGAAGCACAAACGATCGCTGTGGCGCGATTCAGCAGTATTTCTGCAATCCGCTGAAACTTCCAACCGCCCCCGTATTCTTGATTGGATAGCGATTCTAAAGGCAGAAGAAGGCTTAGTCACATCCAATTTGCACCTCCAAATCTTGGGGTTGAACGTCGACCCTAAGATTATGGCTAAGCCATTGGGATGGTCAGGTCAACAGTTTGCCGCACCGTTGATTTATTTAACCGAGAAACCATTGTGGCAAAGTTTGTCGGGGGCGATCGCTATTACCGAGGATCACCAACAGATCTTCCGAGCGTTTCGAGGTAGCCCCTACCACGCCTTGGCAGAAGCCTTAAACAACAACGATGCAGGTGCTTTTGCCGCCACCTTAGATGGCGAATCGCGCTACTGGGCAACTCTTGATCGCGCCTTTAAAGAACTCCTACAGGCGTTACCGACCGACAAAACCGTAGACGGCAACGGCATCACCTACGGCAATACAAAACTGCCGGACTGGACAACCACTGTACAACGTGCTGCCAAGGATGCTTTTACCGAGTCGATCGCCCCCATCCGCAATTACGAAGCGAGAGCCAAAGCCTTGCGTGCCCTGGAATGGAAGCTTGCAGATTTGCGGGCTAGCCCAGAGGAGAAAGAGGCCAAGAAAGCTAAAGCCGCAAAGAAAAAAGAAAAAGTTGCTAAGTAAGAGAGCTATCCATGACAACAACCCAACCCAAACCCCGCAATCGACTAGAGCGTGAAATTCGTTTTCTCCAGTCTGTGAGCGATCGCATCAAAAACGATAACGGCGCAAAGGCAGATTTCAAGCGTGCCTTGTCTGGTGAGCCAACGCATATTCGCAAGGTTTATCCCGTTGTGTTGCCCTATCTCGGCAATACATCTGAGCGGGAACAAGAACAGATCTGGATTCCCGTTGCGTGCCTATCGGTCTACTATCCATCCACGCAAAAGATAGGGAATTTCGGGTATAGCTGCCGTGGCTTAGCAACCGCGACAAATTCCGAAGGAGCCGATCGCCGCTTTCGAGCCTTGCTAGATCTGGCACTAGCGGATATCCAGTCGCCCCTAACCGCCTTAGTACGGCAAATGAAAAGTAAGAAGATAGCGATCGACTACCCCCAACTCTTAGCCGATCTGCGCCAGTGGGAGCACCCCAATCAATATATTCAAGACCAATGGGCAAGAGCATTTTGGGGTGCGCCACCGAGTTCATCAGACGAATCAGAGCCAGCCGCCGATGACATGGCTGAATAACGGCAACTTACTTTCCATTCCCTTTCTATTCATTCAACTCAATTCAAACGGAGCCATAAACTATGCAACTCGAAATTCATGTTCTGCAAAGCTTTCCACCCGCCAACCTCAACCGCGATGAAAATGGAATGCCCAAATCTACCGTGTTTGGCGGCTATCCACGAGCGCGGATTTCTAGCCAGTGCCAAAAACGAGCTGTGCGCTTGTTTTATCAGGAGAATTCTGGGTTAGATCTCAGTCTATTTGCTAAGCGTTCAAAGGAGTGGATCTCTCTAATTTCAGAAAAACTGGAGCAACAAGGGGTTTCCAAGCTACAGGCAGATTTGGCAGCAGCTTGTGTGATCACAGTCTTTACTGAGAAAAAAGAAGGTAAGGGCAAGAAGAAAGAGAACAAAAAGAAGAATGATGAAACATCTGATGAAGCCAATGACAAGGTAGACACAATGCTGTTTCTTGGCAATTCTGAACTAGATGCGATACTAAGCTTTATTCAAGCAAACTGGACGCAGGTTGAGTCTGATATCACTGCAAAAGAGCCTGCCTTATCAAAGCACTTGATTGATGGAATTAAATCAGCCGTTGAAATCAAAGCTAAACCAGGTGACGTTGCACTTTTCGGGCGAATGATGGCTAACTTGCCCACTGCAAATGTTGATGCTGCTGTCCAAATGGCTCATGCTATTAGTGTTAACAAACTTCAACAGGAATTTGACTTTTTCACGGCTGTTGAGGAACTGGCTAAGCCTGATTCCTTAGGCTCAGGACACATGGGCGAAACAGGCTACAACAGTTCCACCTACTATCGCTTTACTACCCTGGATACAGTACAACTCCAGACTAATCTAGGCACTGATGTACAGGCAGACATTATTGCTCAAGCCTTTACTGAAGCCTTTATCAAAGCGATTCCTACCGGACATCAAAATAGCTTTGCTGCTCATAGTTTACCGGCGGCAGTCATGATGGTGGTTCGTAAAGGGCAACCCATTTCGCTGGTGGATGCGTTTGAAAATCCTGTGGCTCCTAAAAGTAGCAAAAGCCTACTGGAAAACGCTCTCTCTAAGCTCGATCGCCACTGGGCAGATCTAAGCAAGATGTACGGTGAAAAATCTGTGGTATTCAAAGGCATTGTCACCCTTGAGCAACTGGCTCCGCAGTTAATGAACCTAAAGGACTGTAAAAAGCCGAGTGTGGATGAGCTGATCAAAGATGCGATCGCCGCTGCATTCCCTGGAGGAAAATAACCATGCCCACACTGTTATTGCGGATGCGTGCCCCCATGATGAGTTGGGGTGATCATAGCCGCTTCACCATTCGAGATAGCCGCCGTGAGCCGACCAAATCGGCGGTGATTGGTCTACTCTGCGCCGCACTGGGTCGCCCGCGTTGGGAGCCTGTAGCGGATCTGGCTGCCCTCAAAATGGGGGTACGGGTTAACCAGGAAGGTGTGGTGCAATGCGACTATCACACCGTTATGGACAGTATTAAATCCAGCGGTAGTAAGGGAGACACGGTCATTAGCCAACGCTATTACGTGGCAGATGCCGATTATTTGGTGGGGCTAGAGGGCGATCGATCTCTATTGGAAGACCTAGATAGGGCGCTCCAGTTTCCCTGCTGGCAGCTTTACTTTGGGCGAAAAAGCTTTATTCCTAGCTGTCCAGTGCAAGTGCCAAGTGGAGTTCGAGATGCTGATTTGTTGACTGCTCTAAAATTACATCCCTATAAGGGGAAACATCAGGATAAACCATTGCGATACCTCTTGGAAGTGCCAGATAGCTTAGATGTACGTCAGGATGTGCCATTGGACTGGCAAAAGCGGCTATTTGGTAGCCGGTGTGTTGAAACTAAATTTCATCCCTTGGAGGTGGCAGAGTCATGTATCTCTCTCAATTAGTCTTAAACGAGCGTGATCGCACAGTTCAGCGAGATCTTAGCAATGCTCATGACTTACATCGACGCATCATGCAGGCTTTTCCTGACGAACAGCGAGATAAACCTCGCGCCGATTGGAATGTGTTATTCCGCCATGAGCCAGATAGCGATGTAATCCTGGTGCAATCGTCTATTGAGCCTGACTGGAGCAGACTGCAACAGGGATACCTAGCAAAATCTACGACTAAGCCATTTGCCCCAGATGCTAGCCAACTTAATGCAGGACGGGTCGTTCAGTTTCGATTAAAAGCGAATCCTAGCAAGCGCGATCATGAAACCGGTAAGACGATTGGGTTGTTTCATCAACATGATCAACTGGCTTGGCTAGAGCGCCGAGCATCTCAGCATGGCTTTACTCTCCACAGTGTTGATACTATTCCGACACCCAATGTCTTTGGAGTGAAGGGTAAGGCAACCTCTCCTATTCGGATTGTCACGGTTCTCTACCAAGGCGTGATTCAAGTCACCGAGCCAGACTTGTTTAGCACTGCTATTCGACAGGGTATTGGACGAGGGCGTTCCTATGGCTGTGGCTTACTATCGATCGCTCGACTGCAATCCTAAATTTTCTAAGGCTGAGGTGAACACCATGTCCAGGTTACGGACGTTACCGAAAGCGCGCGATCGCGTCAGTTTCTTGTACTTTGAACATTGCCGCATCGAGCAAGATGACCGAGCGATCGCGGTTTTCAAGGAAAAGAGTAAGTTTTTCGTGCCCTGTGCGGCGATCGCAACACTGTTGCTTGGTCCTGGGACTTCGATTACCCATGCTGCAATTAAAACGCTGGCGGATAGTGCCTGTGAAGTGCAGTGGGTGGGAGAAGATCTCATGCGATTTTATGCCACTGGGCGTAGTGGAGCAGGAAACTCTAAGCGGCTACTCCACCAAGCAACGCTTTGGGCAGATTCAATACAGCGGCTAGCGGTAGTGCGGCGGATGTATACCTTTCGATTTGAAGATACGCCCAGTGAGGATTTAACCCTTCAGCAGATTCGGGGATTGGAGGGGGTGCGGGTACGAACAATGTATCAGAAGTGGAGCAAGGAAACTGGGGTGGAATGGACAGGGCGGAATTATAAACAGGAGGATTGGGATCAATCAAATCCAATTAATCAGGCGTTATCGATCGCTAATACTTGTCTATATGCAGTGTGTCAGGCAGCGTTACATTCCGTTGGTTATTCGACAGGGCTGGGGTTTATTCATACGGGAAAGCCACTGTCTTTTGTCTATGACATTGCAGATTTGTATAAGGCGGAGACAACAGTTCCAGCCGCATTTGAAGCCGTATCAGAAACATATTTTGATTTGGATACTTTGGTGCGACGAAAGTGCCGACAGAAATTTAATGACTACCGCTTGATGCATCGTTTAGTACAGGACGTGGACAAGGTTTTGAGCTTTGGAGATGAAGTAGATGCGGAACCTATTTGTTTTCTGTGGGATGACGTGTTAGAGACAGTTGAGGGTGGGAAAGACTGGTCGGAGAAAGGACTCTAGATGGTAGTGTTTATTTTGGAAAAAGCCAAGCCAGCATTGAGGGGCGAGTTGAGTCGCTGGTTATTCGAGATTAAACCAGGGGTTTTTACGGGACGGGTATCGGCGCTAGTGAGAGAGGAGTTGTGGACTTTGATTGAACAGAAACGCGGAAGTGGCTCTGCCGTGATGATCTATCCACAACGGAATGAACAGGGGTTTGATGCCCGCATTCTCGGAACTCCTTCACGGTCTTTGGTAGACATAGAGGGAATACTGTTGGTCAAAACTTAGTAATATCTAGTAATTTGGAAGTGTTGTCCCCACGCCTGTGGGGGTGTTCCGGTTATAAG
>CASBQM010000016.1 GCA_949127645.1 Synechococcales cyanobacterium PMM_0036 | reverse complement strand
TGGGTCGATACTCCTTCGCCATGCCGGAAACAGTGGCGCGAGGGGAACTGCGGCCCTTACGCAATCCAGGCTCTCCGGATGCTTAACCGTAGTTTCCGTTCCATTGTTCCAAATACCCCGGAAAGGCGTCGAGCTTCGGCCTGGCGAGATCTTCCGCCGTGAAGTGTATCGTGATCGGAATGTCGCCTCTTGCCCCCGGCGGTAGCGGCTGTTCAAGTGTCGCCGCAGCTTTATCCCACGTAGTTTTCAGCGGCGAACCGTCGGCGGCGTCGCTCGCGGTTTTGTCGAATGACTCGGTCGAGATCTCGACGCTGAGGCTGGCCATTTTCTCGAAAGAGGGCTTCGTGAAACCGAAGCGCAACACCAGCGGCGGCGTTTGGCCGGCCTGAGTCGGCGGGTTCAGCGTGCCCTTCGGAACGAACTGGATGGCGGCAAGCCTCTTTTTGAGTTCCGCCGGTAAATTGCACTTTGATCTGAGTTCCAAGACCCATTGGAGGCAGCCCGTGCTGGAGTCGCTCCGGATCTGTTCGATCGCGTCGTTGACGAGCTGCCGGACAGACTCATCCGCAACCTGGACGTCGGCGGCTGAAGGTAGGGGCGTGAGGATCCAGTGAAGTTTTGGCGTATCTTCGCTTGTGAGTGCGGCCACCTTGGCTTCAGCGGTGATTTTGATTTGCGGCCCGTCGTCCGCCCGCACGACGCCTGCAAGAAGCAAAACCAGTAAGCATGCTGTGATCCCAGTAACGCGCAAGCCGCCCTCTTTTCACGTAGTCGTAGTTGAGGCCGCTCAGTAGGAGCCGGGATGCTAATATTTGCTAAGTCAAAACGATTACTCTCGTATTGGCCTTGAACCGTCTAAAATGTTGTAAGCATTACGGTTAATACGGGTATTGCTTGAACTAAACCTTAGCACACCTTAGCAAACCTTAGCATTCGAGGCCAGCGGTCGAATGGCAAGAACTTTGGGTCCGGAAGCGGCCGGCTTGAGCGTCCAAGCGCAGTGTGAACTTGACCGACCGGTTGACTGTCTAGATGTTTGATATCAAATCAATCTTTTTCAAGAGTGGCTTGAATGCTCTGGTGTGCTTGTCCTTCGGCTATTGTGCCGACGGCCGCGGCTTTGGCATCGTCCGCGGCAGATCCCAGAGCATGAGCCGCCTGGTCAGGGGTTAGGCCTTGGTTGGCGGCAGTTTCGGCCTGTTTGTTTAGGGCGGTATCAACTTGTACGTGAAGCTCTACGAGTGGGTCGGAGAACGCCAGGGTCTTATCGATGCGCTCGAACAAACTGAAGTCAATGATCCAGGTGATGACATCGTTACCGGTAGTCTTTTGAAGTCCAAAAATCACGCGGCGCAATCCATCCGGGGTATTGAGTTTAAAGTCGACCTTAAGACCGACCATGTACCTCTTGCTGGTGGGTGCCGGGGCGGGTGGTCTGACCGGAGCCGGTTTCGGATAGGATGCCGGGTAAGGAGTCGCCTGTGAAGAGAGGGGAGCGGCAATGTTCTGTGGAAACGATGGTGCCTTGCTAGGCTTCAGGCGCGGCTCCAGAGCCCGAAGCAGTGCCGCTTTCGCGTCCGCCGGCGAAAGACCGACCAAGTCGGTATAGACCAGATCTGTGAGCAGCCCGTCCGGGTGACACTCTCTGACGCGGATAGGAAGGAGCTTGCGTGTTTCTCCCCTCGGATCTTTTGCAAATCCGACGGCCCATTCGGATCGAGAAAAGTCCGACCGCAGATAGTTTTCCGACAAGACCAATATGGTTTGGCGGCACTCCCTGCTGGCGCGATCCATCGCAAGAACAAAATTCGTGCCTGTAACGATGTCCCACGCCTGAATCAACGTCGTGTAAGCATTCTCTTCCAGAGTCCACGCTATCCACTCGGCAAAGTCTTTGTCGGCTTGGGTGTAGCTAATGAAGAAATCTTTTTGGTCACCCATTCAGGAGCACTCCGGTCTGAAATGCCGCCGTCCGTTCGCGCAAGGTATCGGCTGGATGCAGATAATAATAGCTACTTCCCAAGCGGCGCAACAGGCTCGGTTCATTTGTTTTTCTGTAGCCAGGACTGGAGGAGCTGTTCAACGAGATCGGACAGTTCCTCATCGCGTTCGGTGATCTTCACTTTGACTGCCCGGTGAGTATCCTTGCGGACATAGGTGGTGAATTTGATGTAGTCGGGGTCGACACTTTTAGCTAGGCCAGTGGACGGCTCGGGAGAGCTCTTTGCCGCCCGGTTCCTGGGCGGTACAGTACCGGGCTGGTCGCCTGTCTGGCTGTCTGAATGGTTGGCTGGTTTCCGGAGGGATACTAAAGCGTCAAAGGCGCTGGCGGATTTGGTGGTTTTGGGATTGTTACTTTTTTGGGCCAAACCTGCGTTTGACGGCGCATAGGAGGTTGTCGTTCCGCATGATCCGTTGCACCTTCTTGCGATTCACAGTCTTGCCACGTGCTCCCAACTCGGCGGCAATCCGGCGGCTTCCATAACACGGCCATTGCAATGCGATCTTCTGAATCTCATCGCGCAGATCCATGTCTTCGGCTCGCGTTTTGCGGCCTTGTCGATGCCGGTATAATCCTGAACGGCTCACCTGGCAAGCGGTGCACATAGTTCCCACCGTCATCCGGGTATGCGTCCTCACTTCTTCCTCGATATGCCCGTAGAGCGCGCGCCTTTGTTCATGGCCCCCAGCAGGCGCTGCTCCTCGACATGCTGTAAGGCTCTTTTTAAAAAATCGATCTCGATCGCCTGACGGCCTACCTTCCGTTCCAGTTCGGCGAGTTCGCTTTCTTCTGCCCGCATCTTGCCAATGCCGGAGAAGGCGCGCTCTCCGTGCTCATTCAACTCTCGCCGCCACCGGTGGAGTTCGCTGGGATTGACCTCCAAAGCCCGCGCCACCTCGGCCAAGCTCTGTCCACCCTGCATCCGGCGAACCGCCGTCAGTTTGAACTCCTTCGTGAACTTCCGTCGAGTCTTCATTATCCAGTTCCCCTTTCGATGAACCGGACAGGGCTATTGATCTTTTGGTTGTTAACGGACCAATACTCACGCAGATCCCTTAGTAAGGTTTCCATGCGCTCGGCACCCTGAACCGCATAGCTTATGAACTCATTGGCTTGCGGGTCGAGCTTATCCTTGTACTTCCTGGCGAGGAGCTGCGTATAGCTCGTCACCATCCGCAAAGGCTCCTGTAAATCGTGAGAGGCGGCGTAAGAGAAGTGCCGCAGGTCTTCGTTGAGGCGCTTCAACTCGTCTCCCCGCTGCTTCCGCTCTGTAATATCCTCCATGGCCAGAAGAATCAGCTGCACATGGTCGATGCGACGGGCATTAAGACACATCGTCTTGTGCCCTATCTGGGGGAAGTCTTGTTCCACCTGGACATTTTCCATGGTCTTGCGCTCGGGAAGCACTTCGGTCAGCAGCCGCCGCAGTTCGGGCTTGTCCCAGCTCCCCGAGCCGAGATCAAAGAATAGCTGTCCCTCCGTTTCACTCGCGGTGACCTGAAATATTGTAAAGAAAGCTTCGTTTGCCGACTGAACTCGCAGGTCATCGTCCAGCACCAGCAGCGGCTCACGTATGGTGGCCACAATGTTCTCTGCGTAGGTCTTAGCGGCTTGGGCTTGCTGTTCGGCCTGTCTTAGCTGCGTCACATCCGTGAACGTAAGAACCACGCCGTCAATTACGTTGCCCAGGCCGGTTGGCTGATGCTCCCGGCTGACTGCCAGTTTAGGATTAAAGGAGTTTTTTATCTTGTACTCTGGCGAAGTTCGATGTAGTATCGGATGCAGGCGTTTTCTACAGAAACTCGCCCGGGCACTAGAGGTGACGTATGAACATCGTACTGATCGGTGCGGAATTAGAAGAAAACCTCGGCCTTCGCTACATTGCATCTTCACTCGAGGCCAAGGGACACCGCGTCGCGATTGTTCCCTTCAACTCCCCTCAGGATATTGACACGGCGGTGGAACAAACCATGTCATTTGCTCCCGCCATCGCCGGTCTATCCATGGTCTTTACATCCCGCGCCCACGAGTTTTGCGATTTGGCGGCGCGTCTCCGTGAGGCGGGATTTGGCGGCCACTTGATCGCCGGTGGACCGTTCGCATCCTTCAATTGCGAGAAGGTTCTCAACGATTTCCCTGCCTTTGACTCGGTCGCGCTCGGTGAAGGCGAGGAACTCATGTGTACTCTCGCCGGCTCTCTCGACAAGCTCGAGGCCGTTCCCGGCCTGTGCTATCG
>CASBQM010000015.1 GCA_949127645.1 Synechococcales cyanobacterium PMM_0036 | reverse complement strand
TACGCCAACGTTGTCTTCAGCGATCCGGAACCGAGTCTCGAAGTCCTCAATCAATCTGCTGAGAAAAGGTGCCGGCGGCGGCGGAACAAGGAAACCAGGCCGTGAGCTCGCCGCCAAAAACTCCCGGAGAACCTGGCGACTGGTCCAGAAGGTCACTCTTGATCTGCCGAGTTCCGTCAACCGATCGCGGGCGGCGGTACACCACGCGACGTGATCGAAGCTCGAGTAGACCAGGATGTTCGCGTCAACAAAGACTTCGCTAGCGGCCGTCGTCGTCATAAATATCTTCGCGACGGAAGGTCATGTTGGGGTCGCCCAGCCCCGCCGGGAAAGTCGGCCATCCATCCAGGATGCTGCGGCGTTGGGGCGGCTCGGCCGGAACCACGGGCTTCAAGACCAGCGCGTCGCCTTGTCGATCGGCTTCGAGTTGGGTGTGGGGAGCGGCTTGGACGAGTTCGGCGGGCAGGAGGAGTTCGCCGGCGTCATTGACTTCGAGGACCATGGAAGGAAAATTCCTTTCTTTGCGGTTAGTGTAGCACGGGATGGGCAATTTACTAGTTATAAGAAGCATTATCACTTGCTAATAAACGGCAAAGATTGGCTGGTTTAGGAGAGGATGGCCCACCCGTGCCATCACACTGTGGCCAACCCAGATGATGAAATTAGACACAAACCCAATGAATTCCGCCAACTCGCGTTTCTCAGGGGATCCCGGCACCTTGTGAAATGCAGGTTATGTTTGGCCATCCTGCCTGATTCTAACGTCCTCCCCGCCCTTCTGGACGTCGTCCGCTAAAGCCGCCTCGAATGGCTCAGCCTCCCCGAGATCGCGGCTCTGTTTCAGAGTGAGCGAACCCGATAGTATCCGGCTGCTCCACCGGGTTGGGGGCTCGGAACAGGCCGGGTCAGGCTGATAAAATTCTATACGACGACGGCGCTGATGTCAGCTTGCCACGGCTGGTGGCAGGCTTCGATGGAGTCAGCCTGCTGGAGCGCCAGGCAACGGCTTCGCGCCGCTCCTGCCTGTTCCTGGGGAATGCTCGAGATGGCCCGCGATCGCGAGGTCGAACTCCAGCAGGAGGGAGATATTTGGCCAAATTCTACTGCTAACGCCGTAGAGCGCAGTGGGGCTACCCGGCGGAGTAAATAAGACCGGCTATTAATTTGAGACCGGGGCTTAATGTAATACCTGGGTTACGCTCGCTGCGCTTCGATTATGAGCAGAGTTTTTCATCTCCATCCAAACCCTACTCATCCCGCGCCCCCAGTTGGCAACATAATGCAATCACAATGTTGAGTTGCCTAGGGGTTCAGTTCGCCGTGGTGCAATAGCAGCGCCGCGCAGCAACCGTATGAATACAATAGCCTACTGGTAAGCTAAGACCGGGTAGTGGGTTAGGACGACCCGCAAATCCCGTGCTGTCAGATTGAGGCTCCGTGCGATTCTGACGTTTGAGGAGGTGGGTAGAGTTTCTCTATTGCGTACAAACCCTACTCAGCTTACAATAAGGATCGATGGAACGGCAGTATTTGAAAACGCGCCAGGTTGCCGAACTTCTCGGAGTATCGCTCAATACGCTCTACCGTTGGCTTAAGAAGGAAAAGATCAGCGAACCCCTCCGGGGCGCAGATAACAATTACCGCCTCTGGACGGCAGAGGATATCGAGCGTATCCGGCAAGAACTCACCGTGGAGAGCCAATGATTCGACTTGTGATTGCAAATCAACGAGGTGGTGTTGGCAAAACCACGGCAGCCGTTAATTATGCGTGGTTCCTCGCAAACACTAAGAACCTGCGGACTCTGCTGATCGACACCGATAGCCAGGGGTCGGTGGGCGTGATGCTTAATCTTAAGCCGAAGCACTACTTCAGCCATTTCCTGGTTAACAAGTTTCATCTCGATGAGTGCACGATTTCAGCTGGAAAGAATCTTCAAGTGCTGTGCGGCAACAAGGACACGGTCCAGGCCGAATCTGCTTTAGCGGGCGCGGTGGTTCGCGAACTCGCCTTGAAGATCCTGTTGGAACCGTACGAGAGCAACTATGATGCGGTAATCATTGACGTTTCGCCATCCATTAACCTCCTTCAGACGTGCGCGATGGTCTACGCCAGGAATGTCGTCATCCCTGTGAATATGGATCTCCTCAGTCTGAACGGAGCGAACGCGGCCTATGACATGATTCGCCTCTTGAACGAATTGATCAAAGCGGAGATCCGGCCCATAGGACTGATGCCGTGTCAGGTCGATCAGCGACTGTCCGTTACTACGTTGGTCCAACAGGGCCTAGCGAAAATGTCGGAGATGTTTAATATCGCGATCTTGCCCGCGATACGAACAGATCAAGCAGTCAACAAGGCTTTTCGAGCGCGCAAAGCTCTCCTAGAACATGACCCAAACGGAAAGGCAGCCCAAGACTACATAACAGCATTCGAAAAGATCACCGATCAAATCGAAGGAGCCGGAAGCCCCAATCATGTCAAGGCGGAAACGACAGCCTGAGCAGTTCGATGTTGTCGACTTCCTCCGGGAATCCGATGTCGACCTGAAGAGTGCGCTCAATTCCCTGCTCCGAAGTCCCGCGACGACACCAGAAGAAGAAGACCGAGCAAACTCACTACCCGGTATTACGTTAGTAGCCGGTACTACATTAACCTTGCAAGAGCACAACGGTAACAGG
>CASBQM010000014.1 GCA_949127645.1 Synechococcales cyanobacterium PMM_0036 | reverse complement strand
GTGGGTGATTTTGGGCGATCCGACTGAAGGGGCATTGCTGTCCGTTGCGGGTAAAGCAGACTTGCGCAAAGACCAAGAAGAATATCAATTTCCTCGCGTTGCCGAATTTCCCTTTTCCTCAGAACGCAAGCGGATGAGCGTCATGGTGAAAAGCCCCAAATCGTCTTACTGTATGTTCACCAAAGGTTCTCCAGAGCTGACCCTAGAACGCTGCACTCATGTTCAGGTCAAAGATCAACTGCAAGTGCTGACGGAGGGACAGCGATCGCACATCTTAGACCAAAATAACCAATTAGCTAGCCGGGGGCTGCGGGTATTAGGATTTGCTAGCAAAGCTCTGACCGAACTGCCTCCTGAAGCCTCCGAGGAAGTCTCTGAAAATGGCTTAGTCTGGCTGGGGCTAGTGGGAATGCTGGATGCGCCCCGCCCCGAAGTCCGGGAAGCTGTCGCCAAATGTCGCTCTGCCGGAATTCGTCCGGTGATGATTACAGGCGATCATCAGCTAACGGCACGGGCGATCGCTGCCGACCTAGGCATTGCGCAATCAGGCGACGCTTTCCTAACCGGACAGCAGCTAGAAACCTTTAGCGATCAGGAGCTGCAATCCGCCGTAGAAGAAGTCAACGTCTATGCCCGCGTATCGCCCGAACACAAGCTGCGGATTGTCCGAGCGCTGCAAAAACAAGGACACGTAGTGGCAATGACTGGAGATGGCGTAAACGATGCCCCGGCTCTGAAGCAGGCAGATATCGGTGTGGCGATGGGCATCACGGGTACGGATGTCAGCAAAGAGGCTAGCGACATGGTGCTGCTAGACGACAACTTTTCGACGATCGTCTCGGCAGTTGAAGAAGGGCGCGTGGTCTACGCCAATATCCGACGCTTCATTAAGTACATCCTAGGCAGCAACATCGGTGAAGTCTTGACGATCGCTGCCGCCCCGATTTTAGGGCTGGGAGGCGTACCGCTGTCGCCGCTGCAAATTCTTTGGATGAACCTAGTGACGGATGGTCTACCCGCCCTAGCGCTTGCCGTCGAACCCGGTAGACCTAGCATCATGCAGCTACCGCCCAAAGATCCCAAAGAAAGCATTTTTGCCCAGGGCTTAGGCTCTTACATGATTCGCATCGGCATCGTTTTGGCGGTGGTAACGATCGCCCTTATGGTTTGGGCATATGGATACACCGAGCAGGTGCAGGGCAACGGACTAGATCGTGATCGCTGGCAGACGATGGTGTTCACGACGCTGTGCTTGGCGCAGATGGGTCATGCCTTGGCGGTGCGATCGAGCAATCGTCTGACAATCGAGGTCAATCCCTTCTCCAATCCCTATGTGCTGGGTTCGGTCGTGGTGACGAGCATTCTCCAAATTTTGCTGATCTATATCGAGCCATTGCGCAACTTTTTCAACACCCACTACCTGCCTCCTACAGAACTACTGATCTGTATTGGCTTCAGCTCTCTAATCTTCATCTGGATCGAGATGGAAAAGCTGTTCGTGCGGTGGTTTATGAAAAAGCGCTAAATACAAACCTCAAAGCTGTGTATTTCCTTCGGTTGCCCTATGAGACGCGATGTCATTTTCTACAGGTTATTTCAGCGATCGCCCAGACTGCTCTTTGAGTTTGTAGAATCTCCGCCCCCGCAAGCCCAGAACTACCGCTTTGAATCTGTGGAAATTATTGAGCTTCCTAAGACACAACCCTTAGATTCAGCTTATGGTGCTGACGATCGCCCCAGACAATCAAGCCAGACAATCAAGCCAGACAACCAAGCCAGACAACCAAGCAGACAATCAAGCCATTGAGCAAGCACGGCGGCTGATTGCAAGAGGAGAATCCGCAGAGTCTCTTCTCGGTCAGAGGAATGAGTGCTGAAGAGAGTGCTAAACTGCTTGGCTTACCGCTAGAGCAAGTGAGGCAGATGGGTCAGACTCTTTCTTAAACAGCTTTCCTTAATGGCAACGTAAACCAGAAGGTCGTGCCCTCACCAAGCTGGCTTTGCACGCCAATTTCACCACCATGCGCCTGAATAATTTGCTGACAGAGGTATAGCCCCAATCCTAGCCCCACGGATTTAGGCTTATGTTCACCTCGAAAGTACGGGTCAAATAGCCGATCGCATTGCTCAGGACGAATACCAACGCCATTATCCGTCACAGTGCAGCGAAGCCGATCGCCTTCAGAGTGAGCCGCTAACGTTAGGAATAATTCCGGTGGATTGTGCTTGAGGGCATTGGCGATCAGATTTTGGTAGACGCGAGAGATCTGAAGGGCATCGGCATCTATTAGCGGTAGGTCAGCAGAGATACGGTTGTCTAGATTAACGCGTTCCTTATCCAGAATCGGCTGGAGATCGGCGATCGCCCCCCTCACAATTTCACCCAGTGCCACGGGCTGAGTTTGAAGTGAAATGCCCCAGATTTCGGCGGCATGGGTATCAATTAAGGAATTAATCAGGTCAAGCTGATGCTGGTTGCTATCCGCCATCCGATCTAAAACTCTACGCGGCAGCTTTAGATCGTCTCCTGACTGATTTTTAAGATTGTTTAGCACCAGCGAGGTACCAATAACAGGATTGCGCAAATCGTGAGAAACGGCGTGGAGAAACAGATTAAGCTGTCGGCGTAGCTCGGCTTCCAGGGTTTCTAGCTGCTCATTTTTCTGCTCCAGTCCCTGAGAATATTGTTCTAGCTGGTGGTGCGATTGCTTCAGCTCTTGTCGCATATGGTTAAAGGCATTGCTAAGAGTGCCTAACTCAGCCGGTGTATGGATCAATACCTGCCGATCCCAGTCTCCCTGAGCTAGAGCTTCGGCAGCGCGACTCAGTTGACGGATCGATCGCGTAATCCAGCGGTTGATGGAAGTGCCAATGGCGATCGCCACCCCTAACGCTAAGAGACATAGCAAAGCCGTATTTTGGGTATTTTCGTTGATCTGCGCCATGAAATCTTCTTGGGGTACCACCACGACGACCAGCCAGTTGAGTCCTTGAAACTCAGAGCGGAGTTCGCCTGGAAAAGGAAAGATTCTGACAAATCGACGATTGCTCCCCACCCACAAATCAGGAATTTGGCGGCTATCTGTGTTGCTAATGTTGCTAAAGTTGCCAAAGATTTTTTGCAGATGCAGTGCGGTGGCGCGAGTCAGGGGATCTTGGCTCTGCAAAACGTTGAGATCCTGGCTGTCGGGCTGGCAAAGACTTTCGTTTTTGGAGGAGCCGATGAGCTGAGCAATCGGATCGCCTTTGGCATCTCTGGCGATCGATCCATCTGGCTTTTTGCCATTAGGCTGCAAAATAAACACCTGCCCCGTTTTGCCCACCTTCAGGCGACGTAAAAACTCGCTCACACCAGACAGGCTGAGGGTAGCATCGGCAACACCAATTAGTTCGCCTTGCTGACTGTAAATGGGGCGATCGACGGAGATAATCCAGTCGTTGTAGGGCAACAGCAGGTAAGGATCAACCCAGACCGCTGTACCCGTTTGGGCGGCACGCTGATACCAGGGTCGATTGCGCGGATTGTAATCTGGGACAGTATCCAAAAAATCTTTTCTTCTGCCCCAGGGATTGACTTGCCAGATGCGCGTAATATTGTCTCTGCGGCGATCTAGAATCGTAGTCTCAAGATTGCCGCTGGGGTTATAGCCCAAATCAAGATAGTTACCTGTTTCACTTGCTAGGGCAATGTAGGTTAGCTTGCTAGGAGGAGGGGCAGGGCAAGCAGAAGGCTCAGATTGACGCTCTTCTGAGTAGCGCAAACTGTCCTGAAGGTCATTAAACTGCCAGAACTGACTGTGAAAATGACGCTCTAACGTGGGAATATCCTCTAAGTCCAGGAAGCCCAGACGGATGGCATCGGCGTTAATTTGAGTCACAAGCTGAGGCGTTTTGAGGTAATCTCCCAACTTTTGCACCACGCGATCGCCCACCTGCTGCTCCAATTGCCCGACCAAATCTCGTACGGCATCTTGCCCATTGAGATAGGACAAGTAGCCCGTTAGCCCCACCACCAAAATAATTTGCAGCACAAACGGAACGATCAGAACCGCCCGCAAAGGAACTTTTCTAAAAAGTTTGGCTAACCTACGGATAGGTGAAAACTGGAACATCCGATCGCCCCAACGCATCTCCACCTTGTTTATATCTGAGTTTATATCTGATGTTTAGGATAAGGGATGCCCCAAATCTTGAATAATTTGCAGCAAGGCTTGATCCATTGCATCATGATTTGTTGGGTCATGATTTGCATTATCAGCGGCAAGAGTAGAACCCACTTTATCTGCATCAACCCACTGCCAAGCGCTATATTCCTCAGCATCAAGGACGATCGCCGCTTGTTCTGCCGTCGTTAATTCAATTTGATAGGTCACGTTAAGGGTATGTACACCGTTTTGCTGGGGCGGCTGATGGCGCATGGCAAAACAGGTTGAGTATACGCCAATGCATCGTAGGCGATCGCCCGTTAAGCTTAAACGCGCCTCTTCTCTCGCTTTACGCAATGCCGCTTCTACCGGAGTTTCTCCTGCCGCCATTCTGCCGCCAACAACCCACCAAGAGGCGCGGGGCGGGCGATCGCGTTGGGCTAATAGCACCTGTTTGTTGTGGGTGAAAACAAGATCGGTACAGGCAATCACCAGGTAATCTAGGGCAGCGCCATAGACTGAGGTGGGTAGGCGATCGCCGGGTGCTGCCGGATTAAACCGCCCCTGTTCTTGAAAGTGAAAAACATCGGTATCGCTTCTCAACGCCGTAGTCTCAACGCCATAGACTGAATCAACTGTTGAGAGTAGACCTAATTTTACTTAAAACTTTGAAAGCCTCCCGCATAAAGGCTTTCAAACTATCGGAACGGTGGGATTTGAACCCACGACCCCTACTACCCCAAAGTAGTGCGCTACCAAGCTGCGCTACGTCCCGCTGTACTTTCAGCGCTTTACAAGCATAGCATTCCTAATGCATTAATTTGTTGCGGTTCAAGCCTATATTTCTTACCGCATCCAGAAATAAATAGCTAAAAGACTTTCAACATTTGTGCAGCTAGAGTCAATCCAGCAACAGCCGCTCCAGACCAGGCACCTTCGGTGCGCCGCCCGGTCAGCAGGATCAGCCGCAGACTATAGCAGTGGGGAAAGCCCTCAGCCTCTAGCCAAAGGCGATCGCTCTCCACTTCGCAGCTAATTCGCTCCTCATCCATTAGCTCTTGGCTCACCTGTCGCAGAGTTTCGGCAAGCTGCACAACCAGACAGCAAAAGTCTTCTAGCTCTTCCCCTGTCAGCTCGATCGCCCAATCTGAGCCACCTACTAGCCCTTGAAAAACTTCGGCATCTGCGTCCCAGCCTAACTGCCAGCCTTCCCCCTGCTTTGTTTGACGCGCCATTGCCTTCAGGAATGCTTAGAAGTAAAAAGTTTAGGGAGTGAGGAGCAAATTCGCATCTCCAGGACGCGGCTCTCGTCGGGGCGAGATAGGCGGAGCAGAGGGACTGGGCACAACACTGGGCACAACACTGGGCACAACACTGGGCACAGCAGAGGGCTGACTCACGGGCAAGCCGCCAGATGAATCAGCAGGTGCAGCAGGAGCAAATGTAGTAACGAGGGCTTGCACAAGGGCATCACGCTGAACTCGATTAAGCTTCTGAATCGCAGCTATATCCCCCTCTAAGGGATTGATTCTAAACGTGTCAGCGCTGGGGTAAATAGAAGATGACATACGCTCATTCACACCCAGATAGTCTGCCAGAGTTAGCTTCCAATCCAATCGATAGATAGGCGATCGCCCCCTAGTCGTAACGTGATATCGAATCAGACGGCTAATCAGGGTGCTGGGAGAAATTTCTCGCGTTTCTTTATTGACATACTGGTTTTCGAGCGGCAAGTTGGGCACGAGTTGGTAAACCTGCCGCCATAAATCTTCTGTTCGCATGACGGGCTGAGCAACGCCACCAGACAGGGGAAAAACCATTGAAGCCATGAGCAACCCTAGTATGGCTAGCAGAAGGCTCTTGACTCTAAGGCGATACCAGGCTGATGGGTTGCGCATGAAGGATAGATCTTGTGGGGCTACTCACCAATGATTTCGGGCTGGGTCAACTCGTCTGACATTTCGATAATGGCGCGGATGACGGGCTTCATTTTAGGATCATCCAGGCTGTCGAATTCTTCAAAGCGGCGACGCTGTGCCCGATTTGCGACCTGTACCGTAATTCTGTAGCGGTTTGAAGCTGCACCAATCAGGTCTTCTGCACGACGCATGAGTTGGCTAGTATCCAGTGCCGATCGCTTAAGGGCGGAGTGTTGTTTCACAGGAAGTTGTAGTTATAGGCTAATTGTTTCTAGTTTAGCAGGAGCCAGATAAAACCTTAGGGTTTGCGCTCTGAGATTGGGCAGTGAGATTTAACTGGCTCCCTCAAGTATGGCTTACTTCTTAGCCCGCGCCTTTTTAGCTTTGGGAGACTCAGTTTCGCTATCTGTCGTGCTTACTGCTTTGTCAAAGGCAACTGTCTCTACAGCGGCTTGTAGGTGGGCTTCCAGGAACCAGAGGCGCTTGTCGATAGCGCGGGAGATCTCAGTATATAGATCAGCCGTATCGGCATCGCCTAGGTCATCTGTGGTATCGATCGCCTCACGCACTTCTTTGGCATACAGGGCATAGCGATCGGCAAGAGTAGCTACATGGTCTTGACCGTTTAGAATATCGAACGGAAATTCTGGCAGAGTCGAGCGACTTGCAGCCGTTCGTGCGGTGCCCATCGCTATGCCGCCCAAAGCCGTCACTCGCTCTGCAACCATATCAATGTACTCTTCTAGCTCTTCCGCCATTTGATCAAATAAGCTGTGGAGCTGAAAGAAATCCATGCCTTTGACGTTCCAATGGGCTTGCTTGACCTGTGTCTTGAGATCCAGCGTAGTAGCGAGAGATTGGTTTAGAACTGCAACAACCTGAATTCGCGTGTCTTGAGGCAGATCAATGCGCGTTGGATGCATCTGCTGAGTGCGACCGTTACTACCCATATGGCGATATCCTGATATATAAGGTTAGACAATCATTAAGCCATAGCATCGTTAAAAATGTGAATAGCGTAGAAATCTTCAATTAATCTCAAGATTTACTTAAGCTTAGAGACCTGCCCTGGTTGACTGACAAATTTTTGCCCCTTGTCCCCATCCCCTTTTTCCACGCGGGGAGCTAGAAAGTTTCCTGGGTTTAAAGCCTCTCTCCCAGCGCGGGAGAGGATTGGGATGAGGTCAGTTTAATATTGTCAAGTCAACCAGGAGGTCTGACCTAATTTCAAGGCAAACCTATCAAGGCTTAACTTATCTTAGGGTGATTATTTTAAGGTAATTACCTTAGGGTAAAGTCCACCAAGCCTGCGCCACAATATCGCTCAGTACCCGACGAGCATCTCGATCGAGGATGCTATCATCTGCCAGAACTTCAGCCGTCAAATCTTCTAGAGACTGACCCTTCAGACGGGCAATCTGCACCACACCCGCGATCGCCGTGGCAATGAGTTCTTCGTTCACTCGCCTCTGACCGAGCGCTACTATTTCTTGAGGACTTGCTGGAATGGGATAATTCATTGCTGATGCCTTAAGGAGAGCATTCCCCGATAATTATGAGAGCAATGTAAACTTTGTTAAGAACAGCGAATGTAACCGGAAGTTTAACGCATTTCCTATATATGTCAACCTGGTTTTACAGGAAATTTACTATCTTTTTTGAGAAAATTAGTTGGAGTTATAATATTTAGCGATGCAAGAAATTCTTTATATAGAAGTCCCAACGTCTGATACGGCGATCGTCCGAGATTGGCTGCATCAATTTGTACCGGGTGGGGCGATCGCCAAACAAATCACGCCCGATGGCATCCGGCTCAGCCACTCCAAATCTCTAGAG
>CASBQM010000013.1 GCA_949127645.1 Synechococcales cyanobacterium PMM_0036 | reverse complement strand
CTCTGTGACGATCGCGGCTCCCAATGCCGAAATCATTACGGCTCCCATGCCCTGCAACGTCCGGAAGGCAATTAGCCAGCCCACAGTAGGAGACATTCCACACAGCAGCGAACTTAGAGTAAATAGTGCCAGACCGCCCAGGTACAAACGCTTTTTGCCCATGATATCGCCTAAGCGAGCAGCACCCAACACTACCGCCGTCAGCACCAGCAGATAGCTCAGCACCACCCACTGAATGGTGGCAAAATCGGTCTGTAAAACCTGTACCAGAGTCGGTAGGGCGATATTGACAATGCTGGTATCTAGGGTAAACATCAGCACCCCTAAACCCACTCCTAGCATTGCCCACCATTTGCCAGTCGGAGGGTTGGGTGAAACCTGCGATCGCGCTACATCTCTACTCATGTTTTTTTGCGCTCTCTAGGGGTTTAAAGGAAATTGCGTTCTGCACCTTAGTAGTTAGCAGGCTAATAGTTAGGAGGCGTTATTTCTATATGTTGACATATCTTAATCAGATTGCAAGAGGTCTAAAGTATTGAGAGCCTTGAAAACCGTATAATTCCTTAGACAGAATTTGTCTAAAGAATAATTGTGCTGCTACTAGCCTGTGTTTAGAACCTTTAACCCGCTATTCTCGCTCAGATTATGACTTCTCCCCTCCCTAGCGCTGACCTCACGACTTCTTCAGACGTTGCTAATCAAGATTGGTCAGCGCTACTGCAACAGCTTCTTGACAGACAGTCTTTAGACATCCATCAAGCGGCAGCTCTGATGCAAGGGTGGCTCACGGAAGCGATCGCTCCCGTGATGTCAGGCGCAATCTTAGCAGCCATTCAGGCGAAAGGGGTGTCTGCTAGCGAACTGGCAGGCATGGCGCAGATTCTACAGTCCCAATCTTTGCAGTCTCAATCTTTGCAGTCTCAATCTGGGGCTAGAAAAACAGAGAAACTTTCTCTACTCGTGCCGTTGATTGATACTTGTGGGACGGGAGGCGATCGCGCTTCTACGTTCAATATTTCAACAACCACGGCATTTGTGGCGGCGGCGGCAGGAGTCGCGGTGGCAAAACATGGCAACCGCGCTGCCTCTAGCAAAGTCGGTTCGGCAGATGTGCTGGAGTCGCTAGGCATCAATCTCATGGCTGAACCCGATCGCATTCGAGCCGCAGTGTCTGAAGTGGGGATCACCTTTCTGTTTGCGCCGGGTTGGCATCCTGCATTGAAATATGTCGCCCCCATGCGAAAAGCCTTGAAGGTGCGAACTGTCTTTAATTTGCTAGGACCTTTGGTTAATCCTCTGCCGTTGACGGGGCAAGTGATGGGAGTATTTGATTCGTCGCTGGTGGAAACGATCGCCCAAGCGCTCAATCAATTGGGACGATCGGAGGCGATCGTTCTGCATGGACGTGAGCGCCTGGATGAGGCGGGTTTGTCGGATATTACCGACTTGGCAGTTTTGTCTCACGGGAAAGTTCAGTCTGTGGCACTTCACCCCGAAGCCCTGGGGTTAACGGCGGCTCCTACCAGTGCCTTACGCGGCGGCGAGGTCGCGGAAAATGCGGAAATTCTGCGTGCTGTACTACAAGGCAAGGGCACTCTGGCTCAGCAAGAAGTCGTGGCGTTGAATACGGCGCTAGCGCTGAAGGTGGGCGGTCTGATTACATCCCAACCAGGAGAAGATACGATCGCCCTTTACCGCAGAGGAATTGCCATAGCCCAAGACATTCTCGCTAGTGGAGCCGCCTGGGACAAGCTGCAACAGCTCATCGTTTTTCTAAAGTAAATAGGTTTTTCTGAAATAACAAGATTTTTTTGAAGTAAACAGGTTTTTCTGAAATGAACAGAATTGGCTATGTTTCGTACTGCCTTGGATTTTAGTTTTTAAAGACCTTCTTGTGTCGATTCTTGGCAAGCAGCCGTCCTGATGCGCTGTCCCAATGCGCGCTCCCAATGCACTGCCTTGACGCTTCTGTAATATGAATGTAGTATGTGTAGTATAAAGAAGTATGCACCTACCGTCATTGGGAGTTAGAGCCAATGTTTTTAAGGTATCTTCGGCTTCCACATTGGCGAAACTCTGCTTCCAATGATTTTGAAGCCTTTAACTCGCGCTCAAATAGAGCGTTTCAAGACAGCCCTGAAGCAGAGAGACGATCGCCGCATCAGCAGATTCAGCGACAGCAAGTTCAACGGCTTCGACAAATCGAGGCAAACTACTACCTGGAGAGACGGTTGTTTTAGTAAAACTTGCTAGATTCAATGAGTGAAGAGGGGTTTTGGAAGTCGCTGTTTCCAAGACCCTCTTAAATGCTCATACAAAATCTCTTACAGCCCTTAGCGGCAGCCTAGAGACTCACGCGTATCTACCCCAGTGACAGGATTTGTACCGCTTGCAGTTTGACAAAGCATCAGTATTTGGGCACGATCGATCGTCGCAAAAGTAAAGTCAGTTCCGGTAACGATAGCATCCTTAAAGTTAGTTTTTAACATCATTGCCGATTCAAGAATGGCATTCGTTAAATCAGCCCCTCTCATATCAGTAATATAGGCAATGCCATTGCTAAAATTGGCTCCCCGAAAGTTGGCGTTCTTGAGAACTGCACCGTTAAATACCGCACCTTGTAAATCGGCATCGCTAAAGTTGGCATTTTGAAGCTTGGCATCGCCAAATTCTGCCCTAGATAAATCTTGACCCGAAAAATCCTTCGTTGTGGCGCTGACATCATCGAAAGCCCGTATAGCGCCAGAACTTGCGGCGATCGCAGAGCCGGAGAAAGCCGTAACCATCACGAGTAGAGCGATTAAAAATCCAAGAAAAGGCTGAAATACGCGCATAGTGAAGGATGAGATGGCTTCGCTGGACTCTATCAAAATTAACATTTTTTAATGCTAGAACAAGTCGAAGCTCTGGCAAAACACTCTCGCTCACCCAAATCCCTGAAGATGGATTATGAATAGACCTCTTTCAAATTAGGTTTGGTGGAGGCGCAGCCCCCACCAAACCTAATCCCGAAACTCTAATCTGCAAGCGGCTAATATTCGCTTGCTCCACAAATACAGGCAGCAGCGATTTCTGCACGGTGGGTATGGGTTCTCTCTAGAGTCTGAGCTTGAGCTAGCCTCAACCCATTGCGGATGAGTTGAGGTAATTGCTGCCGATTTTGTGCTACATCCACCAGTGATTGACTCAATGCCCCAATATTTCCAGAGGGGACAAGCACCCCGCTCTTAGAGCGTTCAATCAAATCATCTGTTCCTGGATTTCGGTAGAGAATCAAGGGTAGTCCCAGTGCCATTCCCAGAAGTACGTTTCGGCTAATTTCTGCGGTGAGATTGGTAATAACCATGATATGCGCCTGGTTGAGTAGGTCAAACAACGGTTGACCATAGGGAACGCTTCCCAGAAACCGAACCCTATTGG
>CASBQM010000012.1 GCA_949127645.1 Synechococcales cyanobacterium PMM_0036 | reverse complement strand
GGATTGTCATGAGTTTGTCTGGAATCAGCAAGTTCATCCTCGGTTTTTTATTAGCGATCGCTCTCCTAGCTCTGGCGGGCTATGGCGCAACGCGCTATGTCTTGACGCAACTTGCAACCCCCCCGGTTAGACCTGTTTTTCCCAACGATCCTTCTCCATCCCCTCCCGGCGCAAAACCCAAGCCCTCTCCTAGCTCTAGCGCAACTCCCACGCCTGTTGCCGACGGCTATCTGGCTCGCGTCACACAGCCGATCGGCTTAATCTTGCGTCAAGATCCGAATGGCGATTCTGCCAAAGTGGGCGGCGTTGATTTTAATCAAGAACTCACGGTTTTGGAAGAAGCATCTGATGGAGCATGGCAGCGCGTTCGTCTTACTGACGGTACTGAGGGATGGATTAAAGGCAGCAATACCGAAAAGGTAAATTAGGCGATCGCTTCTCTCGATCCATTAAACATCAGGTTATTAGAAGTACGAGGAAAGCAGTTATTAAGAAAGTTAAGCGAGTCTAAACCTTGATTACAAGATCTGAGATTAGTACTCAGGGATAGATCGATAAATGGTAATTTGATTGAAATCGAATGATCTCAATCACACATTTCAATCTACCTCAGAATAAAAATGTACGATAAGAACTCAAAGAAAGATTGGTTAGGTTCAGCCGTGACGGCAGCGCTAGGAGCAGGCGTTGTGGCAACTTTTGCGATTAGTCAAGGTCAGCATCCTCTCATGGCATTCGGAATCACAGGTTTTGCGGTGGCAGCAACATTGCTGTTTGACCACTTTATGCCCTAGCTGTCTCTTAGAGTCATCGCTAGATCTTTTTTAATATCTTCAGAATGCCAGTCTTGAATTCAGTTCAAGGCTGGCATTTTGCTAAGTGCTTCTGCACTCCGACCTCTCTCCCAGAGCAAGAGAGAAGCTTTAAACTTAAGCAACTTTCTAGCGCCTCTCCTCTCCGCGTAGAGAAGGTGCTGGCGAAGAGGAGTGAAATTTATCAGCAAAATAAGATTGTTGCCTAAAAGTAGGCGATCGCTCCATAGCTCCAAATTGCTATAGGTGACATAACATAGAGTTCTTTATAGAGATCTGACTCTATGGGTAGTCATTTCTGAGCCAGGTTAATTTTAAGGAGAAAGCGCAATATTATGAGATTTCATTCCTCTATTTCTCAATGGTTAGATTCTCAATGGTTAGATTCCCAATGGTTAGACCAATCGCTACTGCATTGGCGATCGAGGCTTAGGTCAGGATTAGCTTTGCTGCTTCTAGTAACAGCGGCAGGTTTGGGCACATCACCCGTTTCGGCACAGTCGGTGTCTGCGATACAAACGAATGATAGTGGGCAAACCGTAACGGAGCTTCAGCAACGACTGCTGGATTTAGGCTACTACAACGGCGAAATCACTGGATTCTATGGCTCCATGACTCAGGAAGCGGTGATGCGCTTTCAACGAGCTAGGGGGCTAACGGCGGATGGAGTCGTGGGTAGCGCCACCGCAGAGGCGCTGTATAGTTCATCTGGCAGTTCGTCTGGCAGTTCATTTAGCCAGAATTCTGCACCTCGATCGCTGGTACGTCAGGGTGATGCTGGACCACAAATTGCCGAACTCCAAAAGCGCTTGACAGATCTGGGATATTACAACGCCTCGATTTCTGGAACGCTCGATCAAACCACCGAAGAGGCTGTCACCCGCTTTCAGCGCAACAACGGTCTACCTGCTGATGGCATCGTGGGAACCGCAACCGAAACAGCATTACGCCAGCCTGTAGGACAGTCTTCCCAAGCTGCTAATCCAGAGCCTAACTCGACTGTCTTCAGCCCAAATAACCCATCCTCTAATCTTCTGCGATTAGGCAGTACGGGTGCTAATGTTTCTGATCTGCAAAGCCGCTTAAACAGTCTAGGGCTTTACCAAGGCGCAATCACAGGCAATTATGATGCTCAAACTCAGGAGGCTGTGATTGCCCTTCAGCGATCGCGCGGTCTTATCCCAGATGGCATTGCCGGACCTCAAGTTGCTGCTGTGTTGGGTTTGTCTGGTCTATCCAGTGGGGGCACTATGGGCAGAGGCACTCTGAACGGGGATAATATGCAGTCTTGGCAACAGATTCAGCAGGCTAGAACTGAAGCACAGCAGGCTCAAGCTCAGGCAGAACAAGCGAAACGAGAAGCAGAACAGGCGCGTCTAGAGGCTGAGCAGTCTCGCCTAGTGCTAACTCAAAATCTTCAGGAAGGACACTATAGTGTTGCAGAGTTGCAGCGCTACCTGCGATCGAATGGCTACAATCCGGGCGAAATCAACGGAGCGCTGACTCCAGAAACTCGGAGCGCCATTACAGAGGCACAGCGACGCTATGGGCTAAGCGATACCGATCTATTTGGGAAACCTTGACACGAGTTAAGCCGACAGAGGGTAGGCGACTCGAATCAACTGATTGACGGCTGGAGCAGCGAGTCGGAATATTTTGCCGTCAAGCCAGCGAACTTCCACAAAGTCAATTTGCGTCTCTTTGCCTAAACCAAAATGGGCAACAGGCTCCATTTGGCAGAGATAGCCACTCCCTGCATCGATCGCCCGAATTTGCTGTCTGCCTCCCGCCACAAGCGTGACGATCGCCCCTCTTGCCGGAGCGCCTTGGGCAGTGAGCGGCAGAATTCGTAGCCAAGAGTTTGAGTTGGCGATCGTGTGGTAGAGCGAGAGTGGCTGGGCACCCGATTCACCGTGGGCGATAACTAGCTCTAATCTGCCGTCGCCATCAAAGTCGCCGACTGCTGCCCCGGTGCCCAGTCCGCGTGGCTCTAGAGCATCGCCTATAGTTAACGCTGTCCATTTGCCCTCGCGCCAGCCGAACAGGCGGTTGGGTTGTCCAATATTGTTAAAAAACAGCTCCTCATAGCCGTCATTGTCAAAATCTGCGGCAATCACGGTGCGAATGCGAGAAGGCATTGCCAGAGACTGGGAAGCAATATCTCGAAACTTACCCGGCTCTTGCTGAATAAACAGCCGATGTGCGCCTTCCCAATTGCCGTAGACGATATCAAAGCGTCCGTCGCCATTAGCATCGAGAACAGCAATACCGCGTCCATGTTCATAAGGATCGCTAATATGCGCGATCGCCGCGATGTCTACAAAAGTGCCGTCCCCTTGGTTGCGAAATAGAAAGTTAGAGCCGCTTTCATTTGCCATAAAGATATCCATGCGGTCGGAGACGAGCGGCAGCGACACAATGCCTCGTCCACTCGTCACCTTTGCTAATCCTGCCGTGACTGCCACATCGGCAATCATATTGTCGGCATTTAGCTCATATAACCGCATCGCGCCGCCGTAGTTTGCAACTAAACAGCCATATTTTCCGGTGCCGTAGCGATCGATCCAGGCAACCGATCGTCCTGCCGTTAGATTGAGGGCATCCTGATTTTGGGGCAGGGAAAACAAATCGCGCCAGCCGCCCCCTTGCCAGTCGAATAGGCGATCGCCAAACTGTTTGCGTCCCCCAAATGTATCTGTGTTGAGGACGTAGATTTCTTCACGTCCGTCGCCGTCTAAATCACCCGCCGCTACACCGATCGCCTGTCGTCCAAAATCGGCGAGTATGGAGTCTGCGACATCGGCAAAACCTGCGCCTTGCCACTTTAAGACCAAATTTTGTCCGCCAAATCCAGCCACAAACAGCTCAAATGCACCATCGTCATCAAAATCTGTGACGGCAATGCCATAATTGAGCTGAGCAGGGTTATCCGTTAAAAGAAAGCTTCTGTCAGTGAACATGAGATTTTCAAGCAATTTTCAGGATAAACACACCAGGGTAAACACACCAGGGTAAAGATGTTTTTGAAAGGGCGCGCTGCGCCTCTGCGCACAACATCTCCAAGATTAACCAAAATCAAGAATCAACTAAACCAGCCGCCAGCAGAGCTTTCCAAGTGCGCGTGGTGCAGATTGCGGCAGTCAATTCGTCGATCGCCAGCCATTGAATTCCTCGCTCTCCGACTTCGGCTTCGTCGCTGCTCAGCACCGCAGAGCGATCGGGCACCGAGCAGCGATAGATCAGATTCAGCAGATGCGAAGTTTTGCCCGTTTCTTTGGGAAAAAACGTCTCAGCGATCGTCAAAACTCCCTCTACCTGAAAGTCAACTAGCCCCGTTTCTTCGCGCACTTCGCGGGTTAAACCTTCCATCAAGCTTTCCCAAGGCTCTAATCCGCCCCCTGGCAAATCCCAGAGATCAACTTCAGGAGGACTGGTTTGGTGAATCAGGAGCACATCGTCAGCATCGAGGATAAGCCCTAAAACGCTAACCCTCAGCTTGAAATCGGATTGATCGGACTGCATAGAATTTACGTAGGCTTACTGCACAGGCTAGGAGGACAGAATTTCTAAGTAAGCTTTGACCGTACTGAATAAACCGATGTCTAGCGCTTCTGCCATCAGCGCGTGACCGATCGACACTTCTAGGATGCCCGGAATGGTGCAAAACTTCGCCAGATTTTGCAGGTTTAGATCATGTCCGGCATTCACCCCTAGCCCTGCCTTCTGAGCCGCCTCAGCCGCGATCGCATACTCGCCTAGGACATCTCGCCCCTCTCGATAGGCGGCGGCATAAGGCTCAGTGTATAGCTCAACGCGATCGGCTCCGATGGCTTTTGCCTCTGTCATCGGCTCTGGAGCCGCATCCATGAACAGACTCACCCGAATATCCAGAGCTTTAAGTTGCTCAATAATGGGGAGAAGACGAAGGCGATCGCTAGATAAATCCCAGCCGTGATCAGAGGTAAAAGCCTCGGGGGAGTCGGGCACAAGCGTGCATTGCGTCGGTCGAACCGCGCTGACTAAATCCATGAACTTTGCCTCAAAGGGATTTCCCTCAATGTTGTATTCAGCAGCCGGATATTCTGCTTTCAGCATGGCTGCTAGCTCATAAACGTCTATAGGTTTGATATGGCGCTGGTCAGGGCGAGGATGCACCGTTACGCCATAGGCTCCGGCGTTGAGTACGGTTCGGGCAGCATCCAGAACGCTAGGAATACCGATATTTCGGGAGTTTCTCAGCAGCGCAACTCGGTTTAAATTCACGCTGAGATGCGTAGAAGAATGCGTCGTAGAGGAATAGGTCATGAACTCAAGGCTTGCTTTGCTAAATTGAGAAGTGTTGAATTTGAAAGATTTTGGGTTTAATCCCATTTACTGTATCAATATTCAATCTCCGATTAATATTCAATCCCTGCTTGGGCTTTTACGCCTTGTGCCCGAAAAGGATGCTTGACCAGAGTCATTTCTGTCACCAAATCGGCGCGATCGATCAGCTCAGCAGGCGCACCTCGACCCGTCAAAATCACATGAGAATCCTCAGGCTTTTGCGCCAGTCCCGCCAAAATATCTTCGACCTGTAGGTAGCCCAATTTCAGGGCAATGTTGACTTCATCCAATAACACCAGCTTGAACTCAGGATTGATAATGAAGCTGAGGGCAGTTTCCCAGGCAGCTTGCGCTTTTTGAATATCCCGCTCTCGATCCTGAGTTTCCCAGGTGAAGCCTTCGCCCATGGCATGAAATTCGAGCTGATCCTCCCAGAAGCTAAACACCTTTTTTTCAGCAGGCTCCCAGCCGCCCTTAATGAACTGGACGATCGCCACCCGATAGCCATGCCCTAACGATCGCAATACCATTCCCAGCGCGGCGGTGGTCTTGCCTTTGCCGTTGCCCGTATGGACGATAATTAGCCCTTTTTCCTGCGTGCGATCGGCTAAACGCTTTTCTTGCACCTCCTTACGGCGCTCCATCTTGCGGCGATATTGATCTTCGGTGAGCGTCGGCACAGTGGCTTCTTGGTCGAGGCGATCGGCTTCCCGATCGGCAGGTGTTGAAGGAGTGAGATCCATAAAATTGCCCTTTGAACTACATTTGACCCCTACCAGCATGACGTATTCGGCAGAAGAACCCAATCAAGCTGATATAACTTGAAGTTGATGCTGTTTTAGTTTTTTGCTATTTAGGTTTTAGAGCGCCCTATGACTCCTGCGGTTTGCATTCAAAACGTTCATAAGGTTTATAACAACACTGCTGTTGTTAATGATCTAACTCTCGTGATTCAACCCGGCGAAATTTTTGGGCTGTTGGGGCCGAACGGCGCAGGTAAATCTACCACCATTCGGATGTTAACCACGCTGACGCAGCCCACCCAGGGACAGGTGATCGTGGCGGGCTATGATGTCGTCAAGCAGCCGCTTCGCGTGAAGCAGCAAATTGGTGTAGTGCTTCAGCAGACCAGTGTAGATATGGATCTATCGGTCTGGGAAAACATGGAATTTCATGGACGAATGCACCACATCCCCGATACCGATCGCCAGAAGGAAATCGATCGCTGGCTGGATTATGTAGAGTTGGGCGATCGCCGCAAAGAGTTAGTCAAAACTCTGTCGGGTGGCATGAAGCGGCGGCTGCAAATTGCCAGAGCGCTACTACATCAGCCACAAATTCTGTTTCTCGACGAACCCACCGTTGGGCTTGACCCACAAACTCGCCGCCGTCTCTGGGAAATTATCAAAGGTCTGAATCAGCAGGGCATGACGATTTTGCTGACCACGCACTATATGGAGGAAGTAGAATATCTCTGCGATCGCATTGGCATCATGGACAGCGGCAAATTGATTGCGCTGGGCACGCTCCAAGAGCTGCGCCAGAGTCGCGGCGAAGGTCTGGTGATGAAGCAGAAGGGCGATTTGCAAGACGGGCAAGCCGAACGCTGGGACTATCAATTTTTCCCGACGATGGCAGATGCCAAAGCCTACCTCGATCAGCAGCCGGACAAAACGGGCATGATGACTCGCCCTTCTAATCTGGAGGATATTTTTGTAGATTTGACAGGCAGAAATCTAGACTAAGTTGGGGCTGAGGATTGGGCAAGCAGTCGCCATTTGTACGAACTGGGCTATACTCTGTCTCTATTCATCTTGATCTAATAAACTCTATGCCGATCGCCAGTCCTCCCATCTCGTCTGCAATGTCGTCCTTAGCCTGCAAAATTGAAGCCATTTTATACCTCAAGGCTCAGCCCTTGACGATCGGCAAGTTGGCAGAATACGCCGGATGCGATCGACAAACCCTTGAGGCAGGGCTGATTGAGCTAATGCAGGACTACGCCCATCGAGACAGCGCCCTCGAAGTGGTGGAAACGCAGGACGGCTACTGCCTTCAGTTGCGAGAAACCTTTCAAGACTTGGTGCAAACGCTGATTCCGGTAGATTTGGGCGTGGGCGCATTGCGAACTTTAGCGGCGATCGCCCTCAAAGGCTCCATGACGCAGACCGATTTGGTGGAGCTACGCGGATCGGGAGCCTACGATCACGTTAAAGAGCTAGTAGAGCTGGGGTTTGTTCGCAAACGCCGCCAGCCAGAGGGGCGATCGTATTGGCTGCAAATCACCGATAAATTTCATCAATATTTTCAGGTAGACAAGCTGCCACAGCCTTCAGACCCCTAGCTTCTCTTTGGCATACCCCCCCAGCGACCTGAGAAATACGGGTCACAGTAGAAGATATAAATGGCACAATGGGGTAAACTGACCGCAATTAGTGTAGGACTTGAGGCTCTATGGCGTTTAACCCTGACAATTTGGATTTCTCCGGCAGTGAGGTCGAAGAGGGTCAGGTGAATCAATTATTGAAGTATCTCCAGCACCAATCTCCAGAAGTTTTAGCAACTGTTGCAAAATCTGTGAGTCCTGAAATCAGACAAATTATTTCGCAAAATGTTCAAGGCTTAGTAGGCTTTCTGCCTTCGGAAGCCTTTAACGTTCAGGTGACAACCGATCGTGAGAATCTTGCGAGCTTGCTCGCCTCGGCAATGATGACGGGGTACTTTTTGCGTCGGATGGAACAGCGCATGGAGCTAGAATCAAGCATCAGAGGCTCTTTTTCTTGGGGTGAGGACGAAGATTTGCCTTCATCTACGGAGGACTAAAGATTTAGCCCGCTTCTTCTACCGGAAAAGCGCCAGGTGTAACCTGAAAAACCTGAGATTCTCCCTGCCTCTGCACTTCCACCGAAATCATTTTCCCCACGCTGCTAACCTCCACCTGATTTTGCACATCAGAAGCGCGGGCTACGGTCGTTTCATTAATCTTGAGGATAATGTCTCCAGGACGCAGACCTGCTGCTGCCGCCGGAGCGCTGGGCATAATATCTACCACTAAAACGCCGCGATCGCTCGTCACCTTAATCTTTGAGGCTGGATCTTGATTAATTCGATCGCGCATTTCAGGAGTCAGATCTACCATTTGAATGCCCAAGTAGGGGTGCGCTGCTTTTCCGGTCGCAAAAAGCTGTTGAGCAACGCGCTGTCCCGTTTCAATAGGAATCGCAAATCCTAGCCCTTGGGCATTGGCTCGAATTGCGGTATTGATGCCGATAACCTCACCGCGATCGTTCAATAATGGTCCGCCAGAGTTTCCCGGATTGATTGCCGCGTCGGTCTGGATAAACTGGACGCGTCGATCGGGAATGCCCACCTGAGAGCTAGAGCGACCCAGAGCGCTAATAATGCCTGCTGTCACGGTGTTATCTAGCCCCAAAGGATTGCCAATGGCGATCGCCCATTGTCCCGGAAGCAAATCTTCAGAACGACCTAACACAACAATGGGCAAACCTGAAGCCTCAATTTTTACGGCTGCTACATCTGTGACCGGATCGATGCCCACCACTTTTCCTTCAAAGGTTCGTCCATCTTTGAGCGTCACCGTCACCCGATCGGTGCCCTCGACGACATGGGCGTTTGTGATGATGTGTCCATCGGCGCTAGTGATAAACCCTGAACCAGTCCCTTGCTCGACGCGCTCTTGAGGTAAGGGCGTTTCTTCTCCAAAGAATCGCTTGAAGAGAGGGTTGCTAGAACTTCTATTAGAGCCATCAGAAACGGTTCTAGAAGAATCGATCCGCACAACGGCTGATCCAACTTTCTCAACGGCTACTGCAATAAAATTGTGGTTGGTGTGAGTCTGCTCAAGCGGTGCAACGCGATACACTACAGGCGTGTTTAGCGAAGTTTCTTTAGACTCATTGGCTGTCACGCTAGGATTGGGATGCTTTAAGTAAATGTTGCCAACCCAACCTACGCCTCCTCCCAACACTAGTAACCCCGCGCAAATTGCAAGCTGCCTGAATACAAATAAACTCATTATTCCTCTTTCGTGACGAAAGATGCTCAGTATAAAGATAGGAAATCAGCGTTGCCTTTAAGTGCGTAGGCAATGGAACTTCTCGCGCTCCCTTTGGGTCAGACCGTTTTGAGGCAAGCCTGTTTTGAGGTCAAACCGTTTTTCTGGTAACTACACAATCACTCTAACTAAATTCTTTACAGAAGTGGAGTTGCCTCAAACAAACTTGAAGCTAAAGCTAAGAGGATGTTTGAAAAGTATCAAGCGTTCTGCATTCACCCCCCAACCCCCCAATTCTGGGGGACTTTGAACAGAAATTGGGTCGAAGGTCTCCCAGAATTGGGGGATTTAGGGGGCAGTTCGGGTAGCAACTATCACTTTTCAAACACCCTCTAAGACAAAATTTAATGAACTGCGATCGCCCTGAGATTCTAACTCTCTATTCCCCCATGAAGCTGTCTCGATCTTTTAAGTTTTCATTTTTTAAGTTTTCATTGCTTTGCTCTGCGGGTTTAAGCTTGCTGACACTTCCAGCCCTT
>CASBQM010000011.1 GCA_949127645.1 Synechococcales cyanobacterium PMM_0036 | reverse complement strand
CACGAAAGGATTCCTGAAGGGTGACAGGTTCCGTGGTGACCTTTCGCGTTGATCAACTCCAGAAGAAATTTTCCAGACGGAAGAGACTGTTGCGTGAGAAAACGCAAAAGTTTTTTGAAAACCGAAATGACAACCGAAAGTGAGAAATCGGGGTGCTTATATAGCCCCATCTAAGCTCCACCCCTTGCACCGTTGCTATGGACGTGCACCACCTCTCAACCCCTCTCTACCAAGTACGTGGTATGGTCGTACACTTCACCGCCCTCTTCGCTCATTGGTCCATTCCTAGGACATGGAAACTTTCCGCTCAGTGTAGGCGGAGTCGGGAATTTTCCGTCCAAGTCACGTGACTCATGTCGTCATGGACCATGTCCCTGTTGCAAATATTCTTGGACGTGTTCGGTCCAATCCTTAAGGCCATCAGGATCCATTGTAACTTGTACAAGTCAACTACTTCCTCTCACCCTCCAGGAGGCCATACATGGCTACCCTCGTCAAGGATGCAACCTGAGCCCTTACAGGACCTTTCAAGGACAGGGAGGAACCATCAACAGCCACGGTCCGCACAAACAGATTACATCAAACCGAGTCAGAATGAAAAGTGCAAGCTGGATTGGCCTTGTTGCAGGACCCACAACCGTGGCATCTAGTTCATCCAGCCGGCTGGTTTATCACCATTCGGGTACCCTGACCACCGACAGGTCGCCCTCCTTGAGTATCCAGTCGCCTTCACCCTTCATGGTATAACGTTTTGACCTCCTCGAGGTCGAGTGTAGCCTGTCGGCCTACAAGAGCTTGTCCTCGGCTCATTTCATCGAAGACGGAATCTCAGCCCATACAGGACGATCGACGACAGGTGAGACTACCCATAGCCCAGGTCCGCAACAAACAGGTTACACCGTACCAGGCTAAATGGAAAGTGCAAGCTGGATTGGCCTTGTTTCAGGACCCACAACCGTGGCATCTAGTCCACCCGGCTGGTCGGTTTATCGCCATTCGGGTACCCCGACCACCGACAGTCACCCTTCCTCGAGTCCGTAGTTCCACCAACACTTTTTGTCTGCCTGTCGCTCAACAGGTACGAACACCTCACTTGTGATTATTTGTATCAGTCCTTGTGCACGCATATCAGTTGCCTGTAGTTTCAACCCGTTGACTGGGCTGTTGCGATGGTTACCTTCCAACTCTTCTAGTCAAGTGAACACCACGACCTGGTAGAGTGGAGGGAAAGCAAAGGACTCTCGAGCCACCAGGTGGGTTTCCACCTTGCGCTGGATGGTTTACATTTCATGTTATCGCCTGAACCTCAACAGGCAGAACGTTGCCAAAGTTCCCTGTAACCCAAGTGGATCCTCTCCGTCCACGATGGGTTTACAACCCTTTTGATGGGTTTACACTCTATGTGATGGGTTCGCGACTTCTTTCGATCCTGAACCCTTGAAGGAACCTGATGGACCTTGATGGGCTCTAAGGGTTTTGATGGTCTTCGATGGGTTTATCCATGGTAAAGCATAAAGCCGAGAACTTCGAACCCTGCTGTCCTTGTGTCCTGTTGACATTCCAGTGCAACCGCGGATCTTATGATGCTTCGGGTGAGCGTAGCGAACCCCCCCACGGAAGGGCGGCGAAGCCGCCTGGACGGGGGATGGCATTCTACTGTTTCAACACCCTGTCCTTCCTGACGGCCGTAAGGACTAAACCAGACATATCACGTCTTTATGTCTCCTGTCGAACTCACAGTTCCCATATACGAAGCCTCCATCAACCTCAGCTATCACCCCGACTCACAGTTCACTGTCTTTATGCGCGACAGGATGACCGAAAAGTACAACAAGCCAATACTGTGCTTGGACGGCAACAGGATAACAAATTGAAACGACCATCAATCAGCGACCTGTACCATGACAGGTTCAGCCGCAAGTGAAACGCCACCTGTGTAGCAATGTCATCACTTTTCGACTTCACCAGCCGACAAAATCCATCTCCGAACGAAAGAAAGGCCGGTAGGCTTACAGGGCAGCATAAACACACATCAAACTCCACACAAAGGTAAAAAACACCTGTCTCACACATTCTCTTGATCCTCTTCTTCATCCCACTTCTTTTCTCCCTCGTTTCCACATCCGTTCCTCATGGCAACTTGCCGGTCGGATTTCAAAGTGACCTGTCAACCGACAGGAAACATTTAACCTCACCTCATCATGTCAAGGGTACTTTGACCCAAAAGGTAGAGGAAAACCACTCACATGGCTGCGTCACAGAGGACGTACCAAATTTGATGTCGAAGTTTGCGTCTGATTCCACGCGTCGGGGGTGTGACTTGCCTCCCGTCATACTAAATTCACCTGCAAGAGAGCAGGTACCATATAACCTGTTGAGACACAGGCTGCAAGCAGCGGAAGAATTCAATTAACTTCTCACCGTTGGGATAGTTACTGTTGGACGAGCTCGCTTTGATATATCGCGGTTGTTTGTTCGCCTCGACCGCTACAGTATTTCCTGTTTTGGAATACTTTGACACGAGGCGGCGACTCGTTCCTGCGGGCTTTCTCACCAAGCCATAATCGTTTTCCAACTCTACAAGCAAGATAGTAGTACATCCATCCTTACGATACAGATAAGTTCTAGCACCAGGAGACAGATCGACTCACGTTCTTGTACATCATCAGGAGCATGCTTCTTCACTGCAGCCGGCTTGTTGCCCTTTGTCATCCTTGACACCTCAAGGGCTCGAGGGCGTAATGAAGGTGCGTTCCTCATCGACAAGGTTGTGTTTTTGCCCGTCACCTCCTGGTTCCTTTTCAAACGCCCGACAGGCCCAATTTTTGCTCTTCCGGTTGACTGAATTAACTTGACCACTTTCTGGCGGGCACTCGTCACCAAT
>CASBQM010000010.1 GCA_949127645.1 Synechococcales cyanobacterium PMM_0036 | reverse complement strand
CTGATGCCCTCTTGCCGCATAGAAGTCCAGAAAAGTTTGTCGAATTTGGGTGCCGCTGAGAAAAGAAGACATGGGATGCAATTCCGTAGCAGTACTAAAAGATATGAAGAGCCATAGTCTTCTATTCTCGATCATGTTGTCGGATTCGACAAAGTTTGACTTTTTTAATTTTTTTATGAAAAACTTTATACGAAGCCTATCTCAGTGATACCTGTATTCAACACAACCAAAATTTCTGTAATTCCTCTGAGGTTAAGGTAGACAGGCAAAATCTAGAAATTTTCGAAATCCGTATAGCTGATGTTGTAAGTAGCCTAAAGTACGAATAAGCTTTAAACACGGAGGTACTTTAACTTGCTTAACGGAAAACGCAAATCTAAGGGCAAAAAGACAGATCTAATGGTTGGTCAACAGAACCATCACAGAGATCTAAACGGAGATCTAACTCGCTGTGAGGCTAAATCACCACAAACTTGGGTAGCACTTAAATGACGCTTGGGTGCGAAAAGCATTGCACAAGGCATAAGAAATTGCACAAGGCATAGGAAATTGCACAAGGCATAGGAAATTGCACAAGGCATGAGAAATTACGCCATGGATAGAACCAATTTTTAGCGAATTCAGCACGCGAAGCTATTTTCGTTGAAGTCAAAGCTTTGTAATTTTGACGAATTTTCCCACAACAGCAGGTGATTAGGTGATTTTGAGGTGATATGGCTAGTTGACCAGAAAGTTTCTTGGATTGAAAGCCCCCCTCCCGCTCTGGGAGAGGGGTTGGGGTAAGGGAGGTTGGAGGTTCTGTCAGTCAATCAGGGTGGTATGGTTTGTGTGTCTCCTCAAGACATCAGGGTAAGTGAGTAAATGAATTTCAAGATAGGTTTTCCCAACGTTAATGGATGCATCAATTTTGCTGGTAGGAAGCAATGACTTCCAGACCGGTCTTCTCAATTTAGTTCCTAATCAAACCACTCTTGCCGTGGAGAAGGCGATCGATCCCTCTGGCGCAATGCAAATCATTCAGGCGCAGCAGCCTGATCTGCTGGTGATTCAAGCGAGCCGAGTAGAAGGTCTTGACTTGTGCGGTCAGGTGAAAAACCAGAATTGCATTGCCTGGATCTACTGCATTTTGATTGATGACCAATCTGTAGACGGGCTGCCTAACCGCGATCGAGAGGTCAAAGCTCGAATTGAGGCTTTAGAGGTGGGAGCGGATGCCTATCTCTGGCTGCCTCTAGCCTATGAGCCTCAAATTGCCCAACACTTCGCCATACAGAGCCGCTGGTTTCAGGCGCAGATACAGGCAGGACTACGCCAGGTGCAGAATCACCGTGAGTTAATGCGTACTAATGACGTGCTGTCCGCGATCGCCCTTTCTGACCCGCTCACCGAACTCAATAACCGCCGCGCCTTTGAGTGGGAGCTGCCCCGGCAGATTCATAATGCCCGCACCCGCAATGAACCTGTCAGCATCATTATGCTAGACGTAGACTTTTTTAAGAGCATCAACGATACGTATGGGCATCTGGTGGGCGATCGCGCCCTTCAGCTCTTCTCGGCTCGGTTGCGCCACAATTTGCGCTTTTATGACACGCCTTTCCGATATGGCGGCGAAGAATTTGTGGTCATTCTTAGCGATACGGGTTGTCGAGAAACCTTAATGATTGCCAACCGGCTCTGTCAACTTATCGGGGAACAGCCTTTTGCCATCGACGATGAGCTAGATCTAACGGTAACGGTGAGTGCAGGGATTGCAACGCTTAAACCGGACGATGATTCTAAGGGGACTAGCCTACTGCAACGAGCTGATAATCGCCTGTTACAAGCCAAGGCACAAGGGCGCAATCGAGTGATGGGGCGATCGACTGCTGGATCAGGAGCAGAAGACTAGAGATTGCAGATTCTTTAAGCTGGAGTTCCTTAAACCAGGTGCAGACTCTTTAAAATATGCAGGTGCCATTATCGACGCAATTACTCCTCCATGACTTCCTACTTTCGTCCCAACGTTGACACTATGGCGGGCTATGTTCCGGGTGAACAGCCAAAGCCAGGAACGAATATCATCAAGCTCAACACCAATGAGAACCCCTATCTGCCTTCTCCAGAGGCGATCGTAGTCCTGCAAAATCTAGAGGGCGAACTGCTGCGGCGCTATCCTGATCCTTACGCCAACGAGTTTCGACGGGCGATTAGCGACGTACTGGATGTCCCGATAGATTGGATTGTGGTGGGCAACGGCAGTGATGATGTGCTGAATGTGATTATCCGCGCCTGTGCAGAGACGGGACGCAAGGTAGTTTACCCAATGCCTACCTATGTGCTGTACCGGACGCTAACGGAAATTCAGCCCGCACAAACGATCGAGATTCCCTATGGGGCGGATTATGCGCTGCCGATCGCCGAACTAGCTGCCGCCAACGGAGCCGTGACGTTCATTGCCTCACCTAACAGCCCGTCTGGTCACGTGGTGCCAATCGATGATCTGCGGCAGTTGGCGGCACAGCTTTCTGGAGTCTTAGTGGTGGATGAAGCCTATGTTGACTTTGCCAACGAGACAGCGCTGCCGCTGGTAAAAGAATTTGAGAATGTGATCATTAGCCGCACGTTGTCTAAAGGCTATTCTTTGGCAGGTCTGCGTCTGGGCTTTGGTATTGCCAATCCAAAGCTGCTAAGCGGATTGTTTAAGGTGAAAGATAGCTACAACGTGGATGCGATCGCCTGTGCCGTTGGCGCTGCCGCCATGCGCGATCAGGCTTACAAAAATGCCTGTGCCGAAAAAGTGAAAGGTTCTCGTTCAAAGCTGGCGATCGACCTAAAGCAGTTAGGCTTTGAGCTGCGAGACTCTCAAACTAATTTTTTGCTGGTACAGCCCCCTAGTCACCAGAATAGCGCTGAGCAAATCTATCTGGCGCTGAAGCAGCAAGGCATTTTAGTCCGTTACTTCAAGCAGTCGGGTTTAGAGGATAAGCTGCGGATCACGGTTGGCACACAGGCTCAAAATCAGATGCTCATTGAAGCACTGCTGCATTTGGTATAGGTTAGCTTGCTCACAGTTCGTATCTTCAATCTACCCTTCATGAATGATTCCTATAGTCCGCATTGGACTCTGCAAAACGGTCTGGCGATGACTCTGTATGCTGCTCTAAAGATGAGCCAAAACTGGGAAAGTCATATCGCCGAGCCAGAGCCAATCTATCAGCCCCAGATTTTTGTGGGTGCGGGGGAGGTGCCGATTTTTGGCAAAGTGGCGAT
>CASBQM010000009.1 GCA_949127645.1 Synechococcales cyanobacterium PMM_0036 | reverse complement strand
TGGGTCATTTGCGCCATCTGTGTTTGATAGTTACGGCGCAGGGAGCGCAGGTGTCGATCGTATCCGCCGTTGCTGAGAAATGCCGCAATCGTGAGCTGAGGGGCGATCGCCGTCGTTTGATTAATGACCCACTTGAGCTGCTCCACTTTGGCTTGATAGCGTCCGGCAACTGCCCAGCCGACGCGCAGTCCGGGAGAGAGGGTTTTGCTGTAGGAGGCGCAATAAAGAATAATTCCCTGGCGATCGAAGGCTTTTAGCGCCTTGGGACGGATGCCCTCAAACTGTAAATCGCCATAGATATCGTCCTCAATTAAGGGCGTGTCATAGCGGGTCATCAATTCGACTAGCTCTTTTTTCTTGGCATCGTTCATGCAGCTTCCCAGAGGATTGCTGAAGTTGGACACTAGGGCGCAGGCGGCAATCTGTTTCTTTTGCAGCGCGGTTTCTAGGTGCAGTAAAGACAACCCGTCACGGGGATGAGTGGGCAACTCTAGCGCTTTGAGATGCAAAATTTCTAATGCCTCCAGCAAACCGTAGTAGGTGGGAGACTCGATCGCCACGGTATCTCCTGGCTGAGTTATGGCTTTGAGGGAGAGATAGACCGCCTCAAAAGTGCCGTTAGTGGTAACAATTTCATCGGGGGTAATCGAGCAGCCTGCATCCATGAGCCGTCGGGCAACCTCGTGGCGCAGCGGCTGACATCCCGGCGGCACGTCGTAGCTGTGGGAAATTAGAGGATGATTGCGCAACACCTGTCCCATCAGGCGATTGAGCGTGTCTAGCGGCAACATTTCCATGCTGGGCACGGCTCCGGCAAAGTTGACGTTGTGGGTTTCCCGAATGTTGCGAATCACCTGAAAGGCAAACGAGTTGTCTACGGAACTGACTTTTTTTGGCGGTTTGGATTGGTCGGGTTCTTCTGGAGGAACCAGCAGATTTTGCTTAACATAATAGCCCGACTGAGGACGGACGCTCACCAGCCCTCGGTCTTCTAGCAGACGATAGGCTTCCAGAACGGTAGAAATGCTGACCGATAGCTGCTGATGCAAACGACGCACGGAGGGAAGGCGATCGCCTGGTTGTAAAGTGCCTTCTTGAATCAGCGCACAGATGCGATCGGCGACCTGTTCATAGAGGCTAGCGGTCTGGGACTGATCAATCAACTTTACTTTCATGGCAATTTTCTCAGAATGACTGAATTTGAGTGAGGAAGTTCGGAGGAGCAGTACAGTTCAGGGGAGGGGCAACCATTACAGTTTTTAAAAACCTAACTGTACTCATAACAATTTAGCTTGACTGCCTCTGTTCTACATCCGTCAGGTATAAGAAAATTCAAAGTAGTTCAACGAGGATATTCATGAATGCTGTTCATACCTGGTATGAGGTGAGCGATTTGATTATTCAAGTTGTGGCTCTTAAATTAGTTGGAATCAATCGGTTTAGATTTCGATCGCATTTCAAAAGGTGAGCGCTCTTATGAATTCCCACAATTTCTCTTCAGAGTCAGACTCGTCTTCAGACTCTAACAACTCTCTCAATTCACAGATCGTTTTGTTTAAGCCTGAGCAAACCTATTCTCAGATTGTTAGCGCATCAAAACTACGACGTAGACTGCCAAGATTTCAAAAATTGAGTGGGCTATGGGAACGTTTAGTTAACGCTTTAGCAGGTCAATCAGAACCTAAGATTTACCGAAAGCGCGATCGTCAAGGCAACTGGTATTTTCGCGTTTATGATCCCGTGGGCGATCGGTCTGCTACACTCCATTCCGAACGGGAATTGCGCGCCTGGATTGATCGGCGATACTATCAGTAAATCTTCATAACAAGACTGGTGAGGCAAGTCTATGTTGAATGTCTATGTTGGATGAGAGAACGGCGAAAGAAATTGCCCAACAATGGATAGAAGTCTGGAATTCTCACAACCTAGACGAGATTCTGAGTCACTATGCTGAGGAGATTGAATTCTCCTCACCGCTGATTGCTAAATTGTTGGGTGATGCTGGCGGCAAAATCCGGGGAAAGGCTGCTCTGAAAGATTACTTTGGTCAAGGGTTAAAGACTTATCCAGACTTAAAGTTTGAGCTGGTTCAAGTATTGGTAGGCGTAAATAGCTTGGTGATTTATTATCGTAGCGTTCAGAATTTGCACGCTGCGGAATTCATGATGATTGGCGATCGCAACTTAATTACTCAGGTGCAAGCTCACTACAGTTTTTCGGCTGAGGTTTAGCGGAGAAAAATGATCGAACACAAGCGTCAAAGCTATTACGAACTGATGGCAGACTACAATGACTGGATGAATCAGAAGCTCTACGCAACTTGTGCGGAAGTTCCGGATGAATTGCGGCAAAAAGATGTCGGCGCGTTCTTTCAATCGATTCATGGTACGTTAAATCATTTGCTGTTTGGCGATCGCGTTTGGATGGGTCGCTTCATGGGTCAGCCTTTTGCGGCAAAGATTGGTGAGCTGCTCTATGCAGATTTTGATGAGTTGCGGCAGCAGCGGGAGATTAGCGATCGCCAAATGATTGAATGGTCAAGGCAGCTTTCTGATGAGTGGCTAAGTCAGCCCTTTAGCTACACCAGCGGTGTTGCTAAGAAAAATATTCAACTCCCTGCCTGGGTACTGGTGACACACCTGTTTAATCATCAGACCCATCATCGCGGACAAATTACAGTGTTGCTACATCAACTTGGCTATGATCTAGGCGTGACAGATATTCCCTGGCTTCCGAGTTTGAATGCGATCGATGAGCAATAAGCTTTTCTCTAGAGCAATCCCCAATAAATCAAGCACACAATTCTTGTAGACAGCAGTTATAGCGTTATGTCGCTTGATGCCTGAGTTATGTATTTGATGCCTAAGTATGCATCTTGCGGGAAGAAATCTACACATTAACTGGCGTTGCTGAATGGCAGTATAAACAGCGAAATCCGCCCACTCTTGGGGAAGCAAGCTACACCCTAGCCCTCTCCCAAATGGAGAGGGAACAAGAGATCTAGCTTCCTTCTCCTTAGGGAGAAGGGTTGGGGATGAGGGCAATTCATACTTGCATTTAGCAATGCCTATTAGCCTACTTGCATTAAGCAGCCCTAGCCTCCCAAACCCCTAGAACCCGATCGCCCCTCTTTTCGATTTTGGATCAAGATCCGCTCAAAGCTCAGCGCCGTTACGCCCAGCGTCACGATCAGAATGCCCACAAGCTGAATCAGGTGTAATGCCGTTAGCTCTCCTGGGATGATGAAAAATGCCATCATTGCCGTTAGCACCGGACTACTTGCCGCGATAATGGAAGCCCGTGCCGCGCCCATGAATCGCACTCCGAAGTTGTTTAGCAGATAGCCCACCAGCGTCAGCACCCCCAACACCAGACCGCTGACAAATAGACCTAAGCGATCGCTCGGTGTCACTTGAATGCCCAGCACAATCAGACTGACGCTGGCGAGAATAAAGATCGAGACAAACTGAATCAGGCTGACGGGCACCGGATGCAGCTTGCGGAAGCTAATTTGCATTGAGA
>CASBQM010000008.1 GCA_949127645.1 Synechococcales cyanobacterium PMM_0036 | reverse complement strand
GCAGACACTCAAACACCTGACCCACATTCATCCGGGAAGGCACACCCAGCGGATTCAGCACAATGTCAACAGGCGTACCGTCTGGCAGATAGGGCATATCTTCCTTCGGCAAAATCCGGGAAATAATTCCCTTATTGCCATGCCGACCCGCCATCTTGTCGCCCACCTGAATCTTGCGCTTTTGTGCCACATAGATCCGCACCACCATGTTGGCTCCGGGAGGAAGTTCGTCGCCCTGCTCACGAGTAAACACCCGCACATCAACAACGCGACCTTTCTCACCATTCGGTACCCGCAGAGAGTTATCTCGCACGTCCCGAGCTTTTTCACCAAAGATGGCGCGCAGCAGCTTTTCTTCTGGCGGCTGATCCGACTCGCCCTTCGGCGTTACCTTGCCCACCAGGATGTCGCTGCTCTCCACCCAGGCTCCAATCCGAATAATGCCAGTCTCGTCAAGCTGACGCAGAGCATCTTCACCCACGTTAGGAATTTCACGGGTGATTTCTTCAGGTCCCAGCTTAGTTTGACGCGCCTCAATCTCATATTTCTCAATGTGAATTGAGGTATAAACATCGTCATAAACTAGACGCTCACTAATCAGAATGGCATCTTCGTAGTTGTAGCCTTCCCAGGGCATATAAATAACTAAAACATTCTGACCTAGCGCAATCTCGCCTCCCTCAGTCGCAGAGCCGTCAGCAAGGATTTGACCTGCAACTACGCGATCGCCTTGGAATACGATCGGGCGCTGGTTCAGGCAAGTATCCTGGTTCGATCGGTTGTACTTCTGAAGCGTATATTCAATTTCTCGGTTGTTAGAGGCGCTCCGAACGCGAATGCGGTTAGCGTCCACATGGGTGACTTCCCCCCCAGTACGGCTGACGATCACCATTCCGGAGTCACGGGCAGTCTGAGCCTCTAGCCCAGTACCTACTAGCGGACGCTCAGGCCGCAGCAGTGGCACCGCCTGACGCTGCATATTTGAACCCATCAATGCCCGGTTTGCATCATCATGCTCCAGGAACGGAATCAGGGAAGTCGCTACGGAGATAATCTGCACTGGAGAAACCGCCACATAATCCACTTCTACAGGGCTAGTGGTTGTAAACTCCTGACGATAGCGGACGGGAACCTGTTCTCCTAGCAGGTAGCCGTTTTCATCCATGGCGACATCTCCTGCCGCCACCCGCATATCGTCTTCCTCGTCTGCGGTCAGATAAATCGGAGCCTGAGTCTTATCAACGCGACCGTTTTCAACCCTGAAGGACGGCGTTTCGATAAAGCCATAAGAGTTAACCCGCGCATGGGTTGCCAGTGAACCGATCAAGCCCGCATTAGGACCTTCTGGCGTTTCGATCGGACAAATCCGCCCGTAGTGAGAGGGATGAATATCTCGCACCGCAAAACCTGCCCGTTCTCGTGTCAAGCCCCCAGGTCCTAAAGCGCTGAGACGACGCTTGTGAGTCAGCTCCGCGAGAGGATTAGTCTGATCCATGAACTGAGAGAGCTGAGAAGAGCCAAAAAACTCTTTGATCGCAGCCACTAGCGGCTTTGGGTTTACCAATGATGCTGGGGTCAAAGAATCAGCATCAGAAACCGTCATTCTCTCTCGAATGATCCGCTCCAAGCGGTTCAGTCCGACACGCACCTGGTTTTGTAGTAGTTCACCGACCGATCGCACTCGACGGTTGCCCAAGTGATCAATGTCGTCAATGCTGCCGATATCGAATTCCAGATTGATCAGGTAATCAACCGCCGCCAAAATATCTTGCGCAGTCAAAACTCGGGTCGCCTCAGGCACGTTCAGCCGCAGTTTCTTGTTAAGCTTGTAGCGACCCACACGACCCAAATCATAGCGCTTAGGGTCAAAGAAGCGGGAATCCAAAAGCTGTTGCCCACCGGAAACCGTCGGTGGTTCACCCGGACGCAGCTTCCGGTAAAGCTCCATCAACGCCTCTTCTTCACTGAACTGACCTTCTTTCTCAATCGTCTTCTGAAAATACTCAGGGTGACGCAGCGCATCAAAGATCTCGCCATCCGTCAGTCCCAATGCCTTCAGCAGCACTTGGGCAGATAGCTTGCGGGTCTTATCAATGCGTACCCAAACCAGATCGTTCTTATCAGTTTCAAACTTTAGCCATGCGCCCCGGTTAGGGATCAAACTGGCATTGAAGGCGCTACGGCCGTTCTTGTCGATCTCTTTCTTATAGTAGACACCTGGACTGCGGACGATTTGGTTGACAATGACGCGCTCAGCACCGTTGATAATGAAGGTACCACGATCGGTCATCAGTGGCAGGTCGCCAATGAAAACCTCTTGCTCCTTAATTTCTCCAGTCTCTTTGTTGATTAAGCGGGTCGGAACGTACATTTGCACCGCATAGGTGCTGTCTCGACGCTTCGCCTCATCCACATCGTACTTGGGTCGTCTGAGCTTGTAGTCTTTGCCCAAAAAATGGAGTTCCAGCTTGCCCGTGTAGTCGGTGATGGGCGAAAAGCTGTCAAGTTCTTCAATCAAACCCTCTTCTAGAAACCAACGAAAGCTTGCTCGCTGAATTTCTACGAGATCGGGTAGGGTAAAGACGGGTGCGGATTGGGTTAGGTTACTCATGCGGCTCCTCAAGTCGATCGCGCCTGGGGCTAAATCCAGGCAATACAGCGTTAAGAAATATATATTGACGAAAAAACTTCAGTCCTCATCGTGATGAGAACTGAACAGTCAGATTGTCTTGTAATGCTCTTGGAAAATAAGAGTTGGGGGGAAAGTAACTGGAGAAGTCTTTAGAAGAAGTTTCAATAGCTGCGGTTCTTGGCAAAGGCAGGTTATGGCAGAAGAGATCTTATCCTGAGCGAAGAGGTCTGTCAACTCCATCTCACTATTATGACGCAAGCTTTGCATTTTGTGTCCATATTATTTCTAGATAAGCTGAGGCACTTGCACTGGGGCTTTTACCGGGACTTGCACTAAGACTTACGGAGCAGACAGAGACAGTTTGAAGAGACGATAGGCATTTGTCGTCGTTTCGATCGCCAAAGTCTCTAAAGCCACTTGACGAAGCTGAGCCACCTGTGTAGCTACATAGTAGACGTAGGCAGGTTGGTTGGGGCGTTCGCCTCGCTTGGGAACAGGCGCAAGGAAAGGGCAATCAGTCTCCACCAAAATGCGATCGCTTGGCACCATTCGAGCCGACTCCTGTACCTGCACAGCACTCTTGAAGGTGACAATACCGCTAAAGCTGATATGTAGCCCCAAATCGAGAAACCACTGAGTTTCTTCAGGAGTGCCGCTCCAGCAATGCATTACGCCTTGAACCGCGCCGTGGGATTGCCAGAACGATCGCATAATGTCTGCCATTTCGACCGCCGCATCTCGGCAGTGAATAATTACAGGAATATCAAGCTGTTGAGCAATTTCTAGCTGAGCAATAAAAACCTTGATCTGATGATCGCGGTTCTCAGCCTTGAAAAAGTCTAGCCCCATCTCCCCAATTGCTACCACGCGCTGATCGGACTTGGCTAGATCCAATATCTGCTGAGCGGAGTTAGCGTCCCACTTGTCAGCGTCTAGAGGATGTAGACCTACCGCAAAAGAAATTTCGGGGAAGCGATCGGCGATCGCTCGAATACCTTCAAAT
>CASBQM010000007.1 GCA_949127645.1 Synechococcales cyanobacterium PMM_0036 | reverse complement strand
TCTTGGTAGAGGGCGATCGCGTCAGCAATGTTTCCTGCCTCTACCTGTTGGCGACCTTTGTCTAGCAAATCGTTGAGGCGCTGGTCGTCTTTTTGGGTTTGCGGTGCAGACGAGCTTTGTGCCTGGGCAATCTGTGGCATTGCCATTAATCCTGCCATCATCAATCCTGCCACCAGAAAACTAGCCGTCCATAACTTTTTTTTATTCGTTGTCAACTGCATGAATGGTAGTGTCATTGAGGAGATTTACGAACGTGTGTGGGAACAGTACATGATTCTATCAATAACGGATACTGTTCATACTGCCGCATGGTGTACTACAGCTTATAGAGGAAGCTTATAAAGGATGTCTATGCTGCTAACAACAACGGATGTCATTCAGGGGGCGATCGTCGAGTCTTATTTGGGTGTTGTGACGGCAGAAGTCGTGTATGGAACCAATGCGCTAAGAGATTTCTTTGCGGGTATTCGTGACATTGTAGGCGGACGGACTGCTAGCTATGAACGAGTATTTGAGCGCGGTCAGCAGGAGGCTCTAGCAGAACTTGAGAAACGGGCTGAGCGCTTGGGGGCAAACGCTGTCATTGGGATCAACGTAGATACGGGAACCATTACGCTTGATCAAGCCGGGAGCTTGCTGCTAGTGACGGCAACAGGGACAGCGGTAGTCGTGCAGGAGCCTCGATAGGTTCACAAAACTCCTCTCCTGCCCTAGCTCCTCTCCCAAAGCGGAAGAGGAGCTTTGAACATTAGAGGGCTTTTGGCTTCTCTGGTTTAGCTCTCTGGGCTGAAGTTGGAGCATATTTGAGGATATTGGGGCGATCGCATCACGTTGAAATCTTTGTCTATGCCCTAGATAATCTCTGTATAAAAAATTATTCTATATCCTCAGTAATTACTACACCTTTGGGTGAACTTTTTAAAAAACGAGATAAATTGTGCTATCAAATGTACTTAGGGTTACGTGTATGTCCGCATAGGCAGTGATTTCTTAATACTGCTGTCTCGACTCCATCAGAGCGTTCATCTACAGCTTTTTAGACCAAAAGCTCTTTAGACTCAATGTCTTTAGACCAGGGAGATTGAGTTCTCAACTTTAGCCACTTAATTCAGGTGTTCTAGTTTGAGCATCTAACTCAATCTAAAGAATCGGCTAGGTCAGAGTTTCAGCCAATGCTTGAATCAGGTGCACCATCAGCGCTGCCATCTACATGAGTGTTGCCATCTACATGAGTTGAACATTTCTGTCCTTTCTTTTTATGGCTTATGAACTTTGCCAATAATCTGGTGTCTTCTGCTTTGCTAGTAGGCGCTCTGTTCTCAATCACAACTTTTCCACTTGCAGCTTTCAGTTCCAAGCCCGTCACAGTTGAGATTGAGCGAGACACGGTTTTCGCTGGCTCCCTTAAAGATATTGCCGTTCCTTACCTGCTCACCACGGCTGCCATCAGCATTGGGGCAGGCGTAGCTAACTTTGCGGTGATGAACTGGCAGCAGTCTTCCCGAAGGCTCGTCTCTCTAGAAGGGCAGTTGTCTAAGCTAACGCATCAGCTTTCTGAGAAAGAATCTCAGCTCGACTACCTCAAGTTTTCGCAGCCTAAACTAGAGGCTCTGGGGCTAGCAGGATTTTTGCAAGCTGCCAACGAGCCGATCGCTCAAACTGTTCAAATGGGCGCTGCCTACCCCACTCGGCTATTGCCTGACGCTTCAGTGGTTCAATCTGCTGAAAGTCCTGCGATCGCTCAGCTTGCCACAAGTCAGCCTTTTAATCCTGTGCCTGCTCAAGCGTTAGCCTACTATGCTACCAACGTGCGGGCAGCGGCTTCTTTCCCCGCAGCTCAAGCTTTTATGGGGTTTGCTAGACCTAAGCCCGATCCTCAAATTGTACCTGTTGATAGCACACTGTCCGCAGATAGTCTGTCCGCCGATAGTCTGTCCGCCGATAGTCTGTCCGTCGATAGCAGTGATGTTGCAGCCAGCCTAAACCTTAATAATCCTGCTCAGGTCAGCGAACTGTTGACTAATTTGAAGCAGGTTATGGCACAACTAGAAAAGCTGCACACTGAGCAAACGCAGAATGTATCTTCATACCCGAAACTAGCCTCTTGACTTTTTCAGCGGTTTTGACGCGGAGCGGGTAGGTGTAGCTAGCTGCGGAAGGCTTTTGTGCGGAAGATCCTTATCGCAAAAATTCATCGGGTGAGATGGGCAGCGGCATAGGCTTCCAATCGCTGACTGAGGATGGCTTAGACCGCAGGACAGGAACTTCTTGAGGAGTGCGATCGCTGCTGACCACAGGCGCATTCCATTTGGGCGGCGCAATGTCCAGAGTTTGGCTGATCTGCAAATATTGTTCTCCATCGGACGTGAAGCGGACTAAATCTAGCTGCTGCGAAGCATCCAGCCGATCGAGCTGGTTTTGCAGCTTGGCAGATTGCTCAATCGGGTCAACTGTTGCTAGAAAGACGACTTCAGGCATGGACTGAATGTTGAGATCCCTCAAAGGCAACTGCCATGCTTCTTGTCTGCCGTTTGCCGTTTTCCAGATGTTGAGGTCAGCCTTCCAAGCCCCTTGGCTAACCTGAGCAAATTGGCGATCGAGCAGGGTGTAGTTGGGCGGCTGATCGGCGGCACTGCGATCGGCGGCACTGCGGAGGTAACGAATGGCAGCAACTGTTATTTGCGTCTTGTCGGGTAGGGTGGTTTGCCCTGAGACGGTATAGAGACCGGAGCGATCGCCAGACTGTACTGGATTCATACGAAATTCTAGCGCTGGAGTCAAACTCTGGCTTAACCTTCCGGACAGAGACGTACAGCCGCTGCATCCAAGCAATAGCAGGGTGCTAATGAGCAGCCAGTGGTGAATGTTGAGTTTCTGGGAGCTAAATGCCTGAAGGTTTAATTTTTGAGAGCTGAGCCATCGCCAATTTTTCAAGGATTGCAACAAAGAAGTGATTTGAGATTGCAGCATGGGTCAAAAAACCGCTATACGTCTGTGAGCTTAATCAATAAATCTGTGTATAAAAAAGTGAAAAATAAGTGAATTCGCGCAATTTTAGTGACTAGGTTAATCTCCGTATTTCTAGTGAAAGATTTTGAATGATGCAATTAAAAATAACTTAGTCTAATTGCTAAATTTATGAATTTTCGAACAAAATATCGAGTAATTCTGCAATATTTTCTGTTTTGCCATTTGTTTTTCCCATTGTAGGCAAATCTTGCGGCATCGGTCTATACTGAGCGCAATATCTGGGTATGAATCGGCTAGGGTTTCAGTTTTATGTTCCTGTTAATCCGTTCACCTCGTATTTTTACTGATGTTGTTTTGCCCCCCTTCTTTCGCCACCCCAGCTAAAGGGTTGATAAATGCCTCACGCTCCGCCAGCTTGCTTTTGGCTTGGATGGGGTTGAGTTTGGCGCTACTCAACTTGATGGCTCAACAGGTTTCGGCTGAGTCTCTATCGTTCAGCACTCGTCTTCAAACTGATGCTCAAACTGACACGCGATCGCAGCCCTCTGCCGATTCAGACGTAGTTGCCTCAGACGTAGTTGCTTCAGACGCAGTTGCCTCAGAGGCGATACCAGCAGATATTTCTAGCTTTTCAACTGCTCTAGGTTCGACTGAGATTCCGCAGGTTCAACTGCCCTCGGCGACAGCAGACTGCGTAGCAAGCTGTAATCCCAATGCTCCCTTTGTTTTTCATCCTCCTTCTGAGGCGATCGCGCCTCTCTCTCAGCCCGTCTCCTCTTCACCTACCGTCTTGCCACCTATGAGAGCTAGCGCGCCTGTGCCGATCGCTCTCCATAAGCCCGGTCGAGCGTTTGGGCTGGTGCAAATTTCTAATCCGCCTCTGCCTATTGCGGCTCCGGCAACCGACTCTGACTATCAGGCTTTACCCTTACCCGATCGCTCTATTGATCCGGCTGCTCCGGCTGCTCCGGCTGCTCCCCTTTCGTCTCCTCGCGTAGCTCTGACCCCGCCTGTGCTGAGAGTTCAGGGCGTTTACATCTACGAGGGCGGCGAGTCTTCGGCGAGAGCTAGATTCTCTGGCGTATATCCTCTGACGCGCGATGTGCAGGTGGGCGGCACGGTGGATTTGGCGACGGGCAGCTTCAGTGAAGTGAACGAAGATGGGGTCAGCATCAATGAGCTGTATGTAGCGGCTTCTCTGC
>CASBQM010000006.1 GCA_949127645.1 Synechococcales cyanobacterium PMM_0036 | reverse complement strand
TTGCTAATCGGGCATTCTTGCGCGACTCCCCGTCACTGGCAAGAGTCAGAAATTAGCTTCTTAAAACGATTGGGCAATGAGCTAGGGCTATCTATTTACCGGATTAATTTGCTAGAGCAAACTACCGAACTCGCCGCAGAACAGCGTCAGTTAAAAGAAGGTTTGCAAAGACGGGCGCTAGAACTGCTGATGGAGGTCGATCCGATTAGTCGCGGCGACTTAACGATTCGGGCAAAGGTGACGGTGGATGAAATTGGCACGATCGCCGATTCCTATAACGCCACGGTTAGCAGCCTGCGAAAAATCGTTCTGCAAGTGCAGGAAGCAACCAACCAAGTGACCGTTACTGCCAGTAATAATGAAGCCTCTGTTCAGGCTCTCTCGGTGAATGCATTGCAGCAGGCAGAGGAAATTTCTGCCGCTCTAGAGATTGTGAAAGACATGGCAAATACGGTGCAGTCGGTCGCTGCTAGTGCTGGGCAAGCAGAAATTGCGGTGCAGCAGGCTGCCCAAACGGTAGAAGAAGGAGATGCCGTCATGAACCGCACCGTCGAAGGGATTCAGGTGATTCGCTCCACGGTTGCCGACACGGCGAAGAAGGTCAAGCATTTAGGAGAATCTTCCCAAAAGATCTCCAAAGTGGTGGAGTTGATTAGCGCCTTTGCCTCTCAAACTAATATGTTGGCGCTCAATGCTTCTATTGAAGCTTCTCGTGCCGGAGAAGAAGGACGAGGCTTTGCGATCGTGGCAAATGAAGTGCGATCGCTGGCACGCCAATCTGCCGAGGCAACTGAAGAAATTCGTAAGCTGGTCAGCAATATTCAGACCGAAACTAGCGAGGTGGTAACGGCAATGGAGTCTGGCATTGAGCAGGTGGTCACCGGGACGCAGCTTGTGAATGAAACGCGCCAAAGTTTGAACAAAATTACGGTCGTTAGCGCTCAGATTAGTGAATTGGTGGAGGCGATCGCTCAGGCAACCGTCACGCAGTCTCAGGCTTCCAAAACGGTGACTCAAACGATGAAGGATGTGGCAGCTAGCGCTAATAAAACGTCACAAGATGCTAGCCAGGTTTCGTCTTCTTTTGAAGAACTGAAAAAGGTGGCGCAAGTGCTGCAAGAGGGTGTGGGTCAATTTAAGGTGAGCTAACGAGAGTTCTTTATGCAGGTGCAATAGCTATGTTTGATCTCAGAAACTTTGCGAACAGTGATATGAATGACTGCGCGATCGCACTTCGCAATATGGATGCAAACGCGAAAAGCATGGAAGAAGTTGCCGAACGCATGGTTCGCTATTTGTATGAGAACTTAATTGATCCCCAAACGGGTAACTCTGCTTGTGCCCTAGTTCGGTTCTTTAGAACCTATTCCTATCGACAGCTCAATGAAGAGCTTCAGGAATCTGCTCGTGAAATTTTAGGAGGGCGATCGGTTGCGTTGGGAACTAAATGTTTGACGCTATTAGCGACCGCTGGCGATGAACCGCATTGGAATCTTAGGCGTGAATCGAGCGGTCATCGAGCGATTCCGCTAGTAGATAAAGATTTTATCGAACGCGCTCCCATGATTTCACAGTTAATTCAACAGTTTGGATTAGAAATCACTGCTGTTTTGGAACCCGATCCAGAGCTGCTTGTAGACCTATATCGGACTAATTTCAACGTGTTCTATGTTCCTGAAGCGCTGGGAAGTGTCCATATTCCAGCTCAAAAAGATTTCGTCATTCCCTATGGAATTAAGTCTGTAGTTGGCTTTGGAGGAATGTTGCCCTCTGGTAATCTTTTTGCAATTATTCTGTTTTCTAAAATCCCTATCTCTCGGAGTACGGCTGACTTGTTCAAATGGGTGTCTTCCTACGCCCGAATTGCTACGGCAACTTTTGACAAAAGAACTGTCTTTGCGAATGCCCTCAGCGCGAATGCCCTCAGCGCGAATGCCCTCAGCGCGAATGCCGCATCGGTATAGCAATCCTTCACATCACATTCTGATGCACAAGGAGTTCTTTAGAGGTTACTTATTCTTTAGAGGTTAAAGATGGCAACATATTCAAGACTTAATACAACTCCCGGACTGGTGAACCTACGTTCTAACTGTCTCTCCTTTCCGGAGATTCTAGCGCAATCGATCGCCCTAATTGCGCCAACTCTAACAGCCGCCCTCAATGCTCCATTGGTATTTGCCAACACGGGTAATGGCACTTGGCTGGCTTTTGTCATTGCTACCGTCGGGCTGATGTTTGTCGGTCTTAATATCAACGTCTTTGCTCGCCGCTCTGCCGCCCCAGGAGCGCTCTATCTCTATGTTGCCAGAGGGCTAGGCTCAACGGCGGGCATTGTTTGTGGCTGGGCGCTTACCCTCGCTTATTTAGCCTTGGTTGTTGCTGAAGCCGGTGGCTTTGCCCACTACTTTCATATCGTGCTGGCTGACTTGGGGCTAGAGATTCCTTCGATCGTTCTCTACGCCATCTGCATTGGTATTGCCTGGTACTATGCCTATACCGATATCCAGCTCTCCACTATTTTGATGCTGGTACTGGAGCTGGTTTCTGTCGGAATTATCATAATCTTGGCGGTGCTAGTGCTAGGACATCAGGGCTTTGCTGTCGATACAGCCCAACTCACGCTTAAAGATGTGACGCCTAGTGGAATTAGTTTGGGTATGGTAGTTGCGGTTCTCAGTTTCGTGGGATTTGAAAGTGCAGTGACTTTGGGAGCTGAGGCAAAGTCTCCCACTCAATTTATTCCTCCATCTTTGCTCTGGAGTACAGGGATATGTGGTCTCTTCTTTATTTTCATTTCCTATGTAGAAATTTTGGGATTTCGCGGCTCTCCAACTCCGCTGAACGAAAGTGGCAACCCTCTGGATGTTTTGGCGACGCTGGTTGGTGCGGATATATTAGGTTTGATCTTGGGTGTGGGTATCTCAATGAGTTGTCTTGGCTGTATGCTTGCTAGCTTTAATGCGGGAGGGCGAATTATCTTTGCGTTATCTCGTCATAGCTTTTACCCCTCATCACTGGGTAAAGTTCACACCTACAATCAAACTCCCCATTTTGCTATTTCTATATCTGCACTGTCCACGTTTCTGGTCACTAGCTCGATGGCACTCTTTAATGTAAAAGACATAGATATTTATGGTTATTTAGGAACGCTTTGCACCTACGGATTTTTGGTAACTTACGTTCTGATTTCGATCGCTGCACCGATTTACATGGCTCGATGTGGTCAGTTACGCCCACACCATATTGTTATGTCTTCCTTAGGCGTTATCTTTATGCTGATTCCGATCGCAGGTAGTTTTTTTCCTGTTCCTGCTTTCCCGTATAACGTGTTCCCTTATCTGTTCTTATTGTATCTTGGAGCTGGAGGTTTGCTGTTTGTCTGGCTCCGTAGTCGATCGCCCAAAATTGTTGAGAGTCTAGAGCGCGACCTTTGAAGTTTAAAGCAATCTAGCCAAGCAAAATCGGCTAAAGGACTTAATTTATGGCAATTAACCCCGATATTCGTGACCAGGCTTACCAGTTTTTTAGCGCAGAAGCCCCTGAGCTACTGCAAATCATTGAAACGGGGTTACTCAGCCTCACTCAGGGTCGCAGCGCTGCCGAAGTGCATAATTTAATGCGGGCTGCCCACTCCCTCAAGGGCGGAGCGGCTAGCGTCGGCTTAGATGCGATCGCCACCCTCTCGCACCGTCTAGAAAATATTTTTAAGGCACTCTACAGCGAAACCCTAGAGATAGATACTGATCTGGAGAGCCAGCTTTTGCGGGCTTACGATTGCCTGCGTCTGCCGCTGATGGAACAAATTACGACAGGTTATTTGGACTCAGAAGCCGTGTTGGCGATCGCCGATCCGATCTTGACTCAGATTGAACAATATTGTGGTGATGCCCTGCTGCAAACTGAGAGCTATATTCCCAGCTCATCTGATATGGGCGTGAATATGCTTTCCTCTATTTTAGAAGTGGATGTAGTGCAAGGGCTACAGCATTTGGCGGCAGTGGTAGCCTATCCGCAAGACTATGAAGTGGCAGGAGAACTGCGGGCACAGATGGAAGTGTTTGCCGGATTTGCTGAGATGTTGAATCTGCCTGCTCTAGGAATCATTGCCGAAACGGTTGGCGGCGCGCTAGAGGATCATCCCGATCGCGCTCTAGAAATTGCTCAACTGGCGCTAGTAGATTTTGAACGCAGTAGACAAATAGCGCTAGGCGATCACACACAGTTGATCAAGCCCTCTGCGACGCTTTTGGCGCTAGCAGATGGCACGCTGACGGATGCAGAACTGGTCAATACAGCGATCGACATAACAGATTCATCAATAAATCTTCAAGCAGAAGCTCTAGCAGCAATTCCTCAACTTGAGAATGTGTTCGGTAACGTCTTTAGCAACGAATTTGATGATGAATATAGCAACGAATTTGATGCTGCTGCTGGAAGTGAGTTTGAGAACCTATTTGATACTGATACTGTCCTTTCGGAGGTAGATTTTGAAGGCGATCGCTCTAGCTTATTAAATATCACAGATTTGTTGGAGGCGATCGACTTATCAGAACCTACACAAGATTTGCAGCTCGACAGTATCACATTCGAGGCTGAGCTTGAGACATCTGATGCTTCAGAGATTCATGCTTCAGAGATT
>CASBQM010000005.1 GCA_949127645.1 Synechococcales cyanobacterium PMM_0036 | reverse complement strand
GTGTACCACACGGCGGCGCCCATTCGTAATATGTTTAATAACATAAATTTGATCGCATGGGATTTCGTTTACGACGTACGGACCTTCATAATCGACGGTGAATTTTTCACCCGGTTTCTTGACAAACTTCTTCAGCATAACTTTTTCGCCGAGTACGTAGCGTCGAAAGTGCTGTCGTTTATCGTGTTGCAATTTCTGTGCGTCGCGTTGGACCGGTACAATATCGCTAACGATTTTATTAATTTCTTTACGGCGTTTTTCGATAGTGTCGACGAATTGCTGATGAGGTAGCGGCGGTACATTACGCGGCGGCAGTTCAGCATCTAGCAGCGTCGTCGGTTCTCGTCCGTAAGTCAACTTGAACGGCGAAAAACCAGTAGTATCGTGCGTCGTCGTGCGATAGGCAAACAATGCGTACGGGATCATGTCGTCCCACTCTCCACCGTAAGTTTCGCACATCACGGTGATGAGCATCTTCAGCGTGCGGTTGAAACGTTCCACAAGCCCGTCGCTTTGTGGTCGGTACGGCGTCGTACGGGTTTTTTTAATATTGAATCGTGTACACAACTCGTGTATAACTTTGGCGTCGAAACTTTTTCCTTGATCGCTATGAATTTCGTCGGGTACGCCGTGAACGGTAATAACGTTATCAATAAGTGCTTTTGCGACGAGCGTCGCCTCCATATTGGGTAACGGTACCACAATAGGCCACTTCGTATAGTAGTCTTGGATAACAAGAGCATACATATTGCGACGTTTCGAGAGTTTTAACGGTCCGATGAAATCCATTGCCAAACGAGTGAACGGTCCACGTGGTTCGGCACTGATTTGCATCGGAGCTCTCGGTTTGTGCGGCGGCGACTTAATTTTTGCACACAACTCGCACATCGCGACGTAAATCTTAACTTGCTTACGCATACCGGGAAACCAAAATTTTTCGCTCAACAGCTTATACGTGCGGCGCCATCCCATATGACCAATACTTGCATGCGTCGCAGCAATCCAATATACGTGATCAGTATGAGGTAGTAACACAAAATATTCTGGTGCAGCGTCGCCTTCGGTTTTTACAACTCGGTACATGACATCGCCAACAAACTCGATTTCGTCGAAGATTGCGAGCCAATACGGCCACGATTGTTCTTGCGGCGCAAATTCACGGAGCGGTTCGGTATTTTGGAGTTTACAGCGACGTAATTCTGAGAGTAAATGGCATGCACGCTGAGCCTGGGCAAAACCAGCACGTATCGACTCGGTTTCGGTATCGGTAACTTGGCGTCGCATGCCAACTTCGGCAGCTTTGGACCAAAAGTTGTCGACGTAATTTTCGGGAGCGTCGTCGTAAGTTAGCGTATCCACCGGTGCACGAGATAATGCATCGGGTGGAATATGATCGGCGCCTTTTCGGTAAGTTATTTTTGTAACTTCGTATTCGCCGAATTGATCGAGCCAACGAGCCATACGACCTTGTGCTTCGCCTTTCTTATCGAGTAAATACTGTAGCGCCGTATGATCGGTTACAATAGTAAGTGGTACGCCGAGTAAATACGGTCGAAATCGTTTAAGCGCCGCCACTATTGCTAATAATTCTTGTTCAGTGACACTGTAATTTTTTTCGGCCGGTTTGAGTGCACGAGAAAAATACGCAATTGGGCGGTCGTAGCCGTCGACGTTCTGAGAGAGTACGGCGCCCACACCAACACCAGAAGCATCTGTGTCGAGTCGAAACGGCTGCTTAAAATCGGGGTACGCGAGCGTCGTCGATGAGCACAAAGCTTCTTTTAACGTCTCGAAACCCTGCTGCTCGTCTGCACCAAACTTCCACTCGACGCCGAGTCGTAATAATTTATACAGCGGCGCATTCGCGACGGCGTAATGCGGAATAAAGCGGTTATAATAATTAGCCATGCCGAGAAAACGTCGCAGTTGATCGACGTCGCACAACTGCGGAAATTCCTTGACTGCTTTCACTTTATCGGGGTCAGTACGAAGACCTTTGGATGTCACAATATGACCGAGGAATTTAACTTCCATCGCCGCAAAGTAACATTTCGTCGGTTTAATTTTTAAATTTGCGTTGTCGAGTTTGGTGAAAACTTCTTCCAAATCACGGAGATGCGTGTCGAAATCACGAGAGAACACAATGACGTCGTCGATGTACACAAGTGCACTACGCCAATTGATTCCAGCGAGTACGACGTTCATTAAGCGACTGAAGAGTGCCGGCGCATTTTTAAGTCCAAACGGCAGACGATTAAATCGAAACTGACCCGCTTGACAAATAAACGTAGTTTTATCTTTTGCGTCGTCGGTGAGGTCCACCTGCCAGTATCCACTAGCTAAGTCGAGCGTCGAAAAATAAACGGAATTCGAAAGTGACGCAAGCGAGAGTTCAATATTCGGAAGCGGATGACAATCGGTCGTCGTAACCTTATTAATTTTTCGGTAATCGACGCAAAAACGTATAGTACCGTCTTTTTTCGGAACGAGTACTACAGGCGACGCCCATTGAGAATTCGACGGAGAAATAATTCCTTGCCGTAACATCGGTTCCAGTTGCTCATTGAGTTTCTGGTTCAAGGCGGGGTTACGGTTATACGGTTGTTGTTTAATCGGAGCGGCGTCGCCAGTGTCGATAGAGTGTTGCACTAAATTAGTACATCCCAGCTCTCCTTCTTCGAAGGCAAACGACGCCAAATGCTTTTCGAGCACTTGCTGCAAACGTAACTTGTACTGCGGCGGCAGATTCGGATCAATGCGGCTCGCGAGTAATTCAAGGCGTTCTTTCGACGACTTCTTTTTCTTTTCGGTGTCGAGATCGGCGCGCGCTTGCAATGCACGTATCGCAACGTCGACATTGACAAACTCTTCGGGTTTTCCAACGGCGGCTTCTAGTTGTCCGTACAACGAGCCAGCGTTGAGAATATAACGGTGGCGCGAATAATTCGCGACTTTGACGACGACGTCAGTATCACCAGAAGCGACGTATGCTCGGCCGCCCAGCAGTCCAGTCGTGTACTCGAAACGGACAGAGGGTTCCACTATTAAAGTGTCGGCGACGATGCACTTCTCATTGG
>CASBQM010000004.1 GCA_949127645.1 Synechococcales cyanobacterium PMM_0036 | reverse complement strand
CGTGAGGATGTCGCAATGAGAATTCTCCTTCTTGGTGGCACTCATTTTGTCGGGTACGAACTTTCTTGGGCTCTCCTGAAGGACGGTCACGATGTATCAATTGTTAGCCTCGACCCCCCTCGATCGGACCTGCGCCCTCATGTCGACTGGATTCTGGTCGACCGGCATGACCACGCGGCACTACAGAACGTTCTGCTGGGCCGGACATACAATGTAGTTATCGATAATATCGCATTCTTTCCCGACGACGTACGAGGCTTGCTTTCTGCGCTTTCATATCAACTAGATCGTTACATTTTGACGAGCACTACAGACTGTTATGCAAAACACACGCCGCGCACATGGGCGGAATTTGAGTTGGACGTTAAATGCTATTCAATTGAGGAGATTAATGGTAGTTCTAATCCCTACAGCGCAGGCAAGCTAAGTTGTGAAGCTGTCTTGCGAGAGGCTGGGATTCCTTGGACTGTCATCCGAGTGGCACCCGTTACCGGGGTACGTGACAACGTCACTGGCGGCTTTGTTCCACGTGGGCTCCACGCGTTCGAAGAATCTGCCCGCAGCCATTTTTGGCCGCCGAGGGTGCTCGACGGCGGACCCGTCCTCTTCAATGAAGAAGACGAAAATGTTATTAAGCTAGTCTGGGTTGCCGATGTCGCAAAAGCGGTTTGCTTAATTATTCGTAATGAAGCCAGCATTAACAACGTATACAACGTTTGTGGCGATGAGTTTTGGACTAACGAACGGATCGTAACATCTTTGGCCGACTGCGCCGGAGTGCGACCTTCTTATGTGTATGCTCCAGCGGAGGAGATGGCAGCAGCCGGCCTGGACTATATCTCCGGCTATGGGGTTGTGTCATCCTGGTCGCTCAGCGACAATGCTAAGCTGCGCGCTATTGGCTGGAATCCAACGCCTCCTACTCTCTGGATGCCGGCTTTACTCGAAGCCTATGGTAGGGCGTTTAGGCGGACTGGCTATCATACCCGCGTGAAGGAAGTAGCCCTCGCACGACGTATTCAGAGCCGAGAGAGTCGAAATGGAGTACCCGGTCCTGCCCGTATGGACATTATAGACAGCGAAGTGCTCGTCGAGCCTGTGGCGCGCAGTCCGGGTCAGCTTACGGCTGCCGCGAGCAAAGAGTGGCGCGATCGCATTATTAAACAATCTTTTCGCATCCGCCCTGCCGCCTGGGCATTCAACAGTCTATCAAATGGTGTGCTCAGTCGTGTAGGGCTAGGTACCGCGCATGGCCATGCTTCCGATGACGTTGACAGTGAGTATGTTGCGACACTCGTGCACGCCGGACTTCGTGGTATAAATGTTTTTGACACTGCGATCAATTATAGGGCGATGCGGTCGGAGCGAACAGTCGGTCGGGCGATCGCGAGACTAATGTCGTTAGGATTTCCCCGTGAGACTTTCATGGTCTGTAGCAAGGGTGGCATGATCACCGCAGATAGCCAAGATCAACGACCTTGGGAGGAATTTATTAGACACGAATTTGTCGATCCTGGGATAATCAACAAAGAGGAACAGCGGGACCTCCATGCACTGTCGGGAGCTATTGTGCAAAAACACCTCGCGATTAGCCTGGATAATCTTGCTCTTGATATGATTGACGTTTATTTCTTGCACAACCCGGAAATGGGTAGAATTAGGTATTCGGCTGCTGATTTTGAGAAGCGCTTATTTGACGCATTTTTGGTGCTGGAAGAGGCGGTAATCGCCAGGAGGATTGGGCACTATGGACTGGCCACTTGGGATGGACTGCGGCTTCCATCAAGTGATCCCCAACATCTATCGCTCGAATGGGTCCTCGGAGTGGCCGCACGAGCCGCCCAACATTGCGGAAACCAGAAGCACAGTTTGCGGACAATCCAACTGCCTCTGAATGCCTTTGATCACCGCTCGCTTACGCTGCCGACACAGCGTGTTCGCTCGCAGATAATGCCTGCCCTCGACGCGATTAAGCAGCTCGGATTGTACAGTGTGACAAGCGGGACCGTCATGCAAGGAGGGGGTGCCCCCGGTGAATTTTGGAAGAAGGTCATGAGACCGTCGCCTGGCCTGTCCTACCGAGCGGCACTTTTGCGAATTGCGATCAGCAGTCAAACGGTTGGAACGGCACTTGTTGGCATGCGACAGGCTGTAAACGTTGAAGATGCCATTGCCGTGATGGCGCGCCCACAACTCACCAGTGACGAACTCCAACTCGCGTTGATGCAAGAAAATTAGTTTTATGGAGCGTGAAGGGGAGGTTATGATTTCCACAGAATCCGGCCAGCAAGAGCGCGTCGACATCGATCGAGACCTAATATGTTACGTCCACCCCTCATGGCGGCCCTTGATCAGACCTGCTCCCGCAATGCGGTCGTGGATGGATGACACGCCGGCATCGTTCGCCTATCGTTGCTTGCCAATGAATATTGCCAATTCGCACGGCTGGGAAATCCTTAATCCTCGCAACTTTCGCGCATTTTGGAACGGCGGTAGCGGCGTTGACGCCTGTACAATCGAGGTGAGTGACCCGACATATGCATTTCCCCCCGTCTCTATATTTGGAAGCGGCATCATCACCTTTAACATTGAGGGCATCTTTCGTACTCCTCCCGGCTGGAACCTCTTTGTGGGCCCCTCGCCTAATTATCACAAAGATGGCATTGCCGCGCTGTCGGGCGTGATAGAAACTGATTGGTCGTCCACAACATTTACAATGAATTGGCGATTTACACGGCCTGGCCAGTGGATTGAGTTTGCTGAGCAGGAGCCAATTGGCTTCTTGTTCCCATCCGAGCGAGGGGCGATCTCAACCTTTCGGCCCCGCATTGAGCAGCTGGTTGAGGGTGCCGAGCCGTCCGTCGGATTCAACGAATGGTTGGCTTCACGTCAAGAGTTTCAAGCTAAGCTGGCTGTCGAGCCCGCGATGCACAGTTCAGATGGTTGGCAAAAGCATTATTACCAAGGCGTCGACGCGCAAGGACGGTCGCATATCAGTGATCATATGGCTAAGCTACGGCTTCCGCCATTTGCTGGGGCCAGAGACCGACCAATGTCTCTGATCGGTGAAACGCCTGACCTCGAGCAGGCCGATAGGGGAGTCGCCGTGGAAGTTTCCGGCGGAGCCATTGAAGTTGGTGTCGCGCGGCCCTCGCACCCCTTTGAATTCTCAAAGGAACTTGCAAAACGGGATTGGCTGCTTGATACAATCTACGCCCACCAAATGATCGGACATACCCATAGATCAATTGATCGCCGAAGAAGACTGTCGTCTAGGGAATTTTGCGAGCGATACTATGCCGCCAACCGACCAGTTGTGATAACGGACGAAATGGCTAATTGGCCAGCCATGGAGTTGTGGACTCCTGCTTATCTCGTTGAGAAAATTGGAGATTGTTTAATTGAGTATCAGGGCGATCGATCATCAAATGAAACATTTGAAATTGATAAGGACTTTCACAAGCGCACTGCGACATTTCGAGAGTTCATAGAGAGTGCTCTAACCGCCGAAAGCCGCAATGATTTTTATATAACTGCCACAAACTCTACTGTTAATGGTAAAGTGTTTTCCGCGTTGCAGGGAGACGTGCGACGTCTTTCCAAATATCTTACCAATAATGGTGAAACGCCAGATGGCCTCATGTGGATAGGACCCTACGGCACGTTCACTGCGCTTCATTACGATTTGACGAATAATCTTTTAGCCCAAGCGGTGGGAAGAAAGCGGATCATTCTGGCTCCGCCGTCTGAAACACAGTGGCTTTATAACAATAACTTCGTTTTCAGTGAAGTAACCGATATAAGACAAGTCGATCTAGAGAAGTACCCTCTAATCAGCAACGTCAAGACGGTAGAAATCGTCCTTGAACCTGGTCAGTTATTGTTTATCCCGATAGGATGGTGGCACCAAGTGGAGGCGCTCGACTTTAGTGTTACAACGACTTATATTGACTTCCTGTGGCCTAATTCATGGTATAGCAACTTCCCAGCATGAGTCATGAACTGACCCATACCTAGTTTCATTGATATTCACCGCTGAGTGTGCACGGCGGTGACAAGCTAGGCCAACGGATCGTCGGCGGTGGGTCGATGAGATCGCGAAGGGCTGAGCGTACATCGATGCTGAACTTCCCATCCTGGGCGATATTGGCGACGCTGGTTATCGGCATCGCCTTCGCGGTCCCCAATTTCGTCAGCGAGGATCAGGCCAAGCAGATTCCGTCATGGCTGCCGCACGGCCAGATCAGCCTGGGGCTCGATCTGCGCGGTGG
>CASBQM010000003.1 GCA_949127645.1 Synechococcales cyanobacterium PMM_0036 | reverse complement strand
TTAAGGGTAGAAAAACGGTAAAGAAAGTAAAGCGAAAATTAATTAAAAAAACTTTATCCTTAGACTCACTTGACAATTTTTAGAAAAAATGGCGAAACTTATGGACCCAGCGTCCGAAAAAACTATCTTACTGGAAGATAATTTGTTTTATTTACCAGCTACGGCTATCGAACGCAAATCCACCCACGACTGTGAAGTACGACCAGCCCAGGCTGTAACTGACAGTTCGAATGACTACTTGTTTGTTCTTCCGGCATCCCATAATGAATTTATCAGTTTGGCGGACATACGCTTCTTGTGTGATTTGGAGGTCAAACCTTCTCTGTTAACAGACTTTAACCAGAATTTGCATACGTACTGTCCAATTAATAACATTATGCATAGTTTGTTTGAAAGTGTGACCGTCGAACTTAACGGGCGCTGTATTTCAGATTCAGGAAAAATGTACTTTATTAGGGCGTATCTGGAAAACTTGCTAGGGTTTAGCGTCGAAGCTCAGAAAAGTCAGTTGACGAGCGCTAGATTTTACCTGGACGACGCTCTAGAAACTGGCACGGCTCAGTACGGAGTATACACTGCAGGCGCCGCGGGCGCCGCAGGTACTGTAACCGTTGCCAATAAGAGTGCGCAGAAACGGCGTACACTCATTAAAAATAAAGTGCAGTTAGCCGGAAAGTTACACTGCGACATTTTTCAACAGGAGAAACCGTTAATCTGTGGTGTTGAAATGCAAATTAAGATGACCCGTGCTCGTACCAACTTGACTTTTTGCGCACCAACAGAAGGAGACCTACCCACTGTAATCATTAGAAACCCCAGGCTAATGGTACGTAAATACGAGCCATCGCCGACGTTTCTTAATTCAGTTGCGAAAACACTCCTGTCTAAGCCGGTCAAATATCATATCGAACGAGTACAAATGCGACAGACGACTCTGTCACTGGGTATACAGTCGGCAAATTGGAATAATCTTGCCTGCGGTCAAATCCCTAAAACTGTCATTCTTGGTATAACTACTTCATCTGGTTTCAACGGCTCGTGCACTGAGACTCCATTCAACTTCGGCCACCACGACCTTGCTTATCTTAGCGCGGAAATTGACGGTGTTATTTACCCATCTCGGGGGTATAACATGGATTTTGACACGTTTCAGTACCTCGAAGCGTACGAAGGGCTTCTGGATACGCTGGAAAGAACCAACGACCCCAGCGGGGAGTTAGCTTTTGATCGAAGCGAATTTGTAAACGGGTTCGTTTTATACGGATTTGACTTTACGGTGTCACATACCGGCAGAGGGGCATTAAGCCTAATTCGCAACGGGAACTTAAACCTTAATCTCAGGTTCAAGCGACCAATTACCAAGACTCTAGTTGTGGTTGCAATGTTAGCTCTAGACAACGTCATCCAGATACCCAACAATCGGCAAGTTATCTTTGATTATGCTCCGTAAACATGGACAGTCATCAGATCGAAACAGCTATGCTCCGAGAACCCCTTTGCAGGGACACGTTCGTGGGTGTGTTTGCTTCTGACGCAATACCTGAAAAACAATTTCCGGGGGCATATATAGTCAATACGGACCCCTTTAACCAGCCCGGTCAGCACTGGGTGGCGTTTTACTGTACCGAAAACGGTGACTTTGAGGCCTTTGATTCCTTTGGTTCGGACCCAGGACTCTACTCCGAATCCATTAAGGCCTGGATGGGTGAGACCTACACAATAAGAAGTCAGGCAGTGTTACAAAGCGACGATTCCACTCTGTGCGGGAACTATTGTTTGTACTTTCTCCTCTTACGTTGCCACGGCATTTCTTACGAAGACCTTCTGTCCGTATTCTGTTCAGATCGCGCACTGTCCGATCGATTCGTCTGTAAATTCATTAATAAATATTTCAAATTACGTACGACGGTACAAGATAGTACATTTATAATTAAAGCACTAATAAAAAATGGAAAACGAAAAATACTTTAAAATATTTCAAAACGTTCGCACAATTTTCATAATTGTATTTTTTACCGTCCTGACTGTTCATCTAATTGTTCAAGACATTATAGCTGCCAAAGCGTTAGAATATCCGACGACCAATATAACTAATAACATCCTACCTCGCAGAAAGTTCATGGAACAAATCATGAATGAAAATAATATATCGCTTAATTAGTTTATTTTCTGCTTTTCAGGGTTCTCCTGTTCAGCAAAGACATTTTGGCTTTTCGGGGTGGGGACAACGGGAAAAAGACCGAGTGCCTCGTTCGCTTCCACCCGGCAGTCCAGCGACCCGACCAGTGGGTCACCCGAGACCACCTCCGTGACGGCAAAACTTTGGAAGAGTACGTCCGTGACGTCGTGCCGTAAGTACTTGATTTTTATGTATTTTTCAGTCTTTTCAGTATTTTCATTGGTATTTTCTCTTTTAGCTAGTCTAGCCAGCTATTTAAGCAAAAGACAATTCAATCTTGATTGGTTTCTTCTCATTTACAGCTTTGAACAGATTGGTCACCTAGTGGAGGCCGTCATTGGCGTCCGTCATCTTGCGGTCGCCTTGGGGACGTCGGAGTTCCGACTGGACAGTGAGCCGAACTTCTTGGCCAGTGGCCAAGCGCAGGTCGGGCCTACTCTACTCGTCATGACCCCATCCTTCCTGGTCCGCTTCAAGGATGAAGCGGACCGTGAGGAGGGATGGTATCCCGTCGCGTCCTTCTTCGCTGATCATCGCTGCATCAAAGACTTCTTGGAGCTTGTGACCGGGTAAGTAAAATGAATGAATGAATGAATGAATGAATGAATGAATGAATGAATGAATGAATGAATGAATGAATG
>CASBQM010000002.1 GCA_949127645.1 Synechococcales cyanobacterium PMM_0036 | reverse complement strand
ACCCGTGGTAGTAGTAATGTCAGCCGCTGTCTTTTCACCAGCATTGATGTCACGCACAGCCAGGATTACTTCAGCACCTGTACGAGCGAGTGCCCGTGCCGTCTCAATGCCAATGCCCGATGCTGCTCCAGTGACGATCGCCCGCTTGCCAGAAAGATTGATTCCCTTTACCACCTCGGCAGCAGTGGAGTGCTGCCCAAATGGTGTTTTAACCGGTGACATATATGCTCCTTTAAGAATGTCGAGTGATGTCTTTGTTCATCCACAGCAATGGATAAACCTCACCAGTCGCGATCACCTACAGTCGGTCAAAGACCATTACCTAGTCCCAAATAAGCTAGGTGAGCAGGCTTTTTGACTTGTACTTGGTCATAAGGGTTTGTCGAGTGTGGCTGGCTTTAATTAAAGCGGCTGCCTTCTCGCCAATCATGATGGTGGGTGCGTTTGTATTTCCTGTGGTAATCGTTGGCATGATAGACGCATCCACGACACGCAAGCCTTCAATCCCACGGACTCGCAATTCTGGGTCTACCACTGCCATGATGTCAGTGCCCATTTTGCAAGTGCCGACCGGATGGTACACGGTACTGCAAGCGTCCCGAATGTAAGCTTCGAGGGCGGTATCGCTCTGAACCGCAGCACCCGGCGCGAGCTCTTTGCCGCGAAACTCATCAAAACCGCTGCTATGCAGCAATTGGCGCATTAATTTCATCGCTGCTACCAACTTTTGCACATCGGCTTCACTTTGCAGATAGTTCATCTGAAACTTTGGTGCATTGTTGGGGTCAGGGGAACGCAAACCCACACTACCCACGTTTTTTGGTGCATTGTTGGGGTCAGGGGAACGCAAACCCACACTACCCACGTTTTGGAGACGGGTTAAAGACACAGCGCCCGTAAAGCCAAACTCCGATCGAGCATAGCCAGGTGGTAAGAACAGAATAGGGCCAAAGAAGAATTGCAAATCAGGTGCAATCTCCAGATTATCCTCGCTATGCAAAAATAATCCAGCTTCAATCCCGTTACTGGTAGTAGCAGAATATACAGCTTGAATTGCCTCATACACCATAGGAACGAGAATATGGTCTTGCAGATTTTGACCGACACCCGACAAATCAACCACTACCGAAATTCCCAACGCTTGCAGATATGCTGCATCTCCAATGCCAGACAGCAGCAATAGCTTCGGTGAATCAAATGCACCAGCGCTTAAAATCACCTCCTGGTTGGCTCGAACTTGATGGAGAGTTCCCTGTTGCAAATATTCCACCCCAACAGCGCGAGTACCCTCAAACAGCAACCGTGTTACCAATGCTCCCATTATCGTGGTCAAATTAGACCGTTGAAGAATGGGTAGGAGAAAGGCAGCCGCAGTGCTATGCCGTTTACCATCTTTGACCGTCAATTGATAGGGTCCCGCCCCTTCCTGCTGCGTCCCGTTGAAATCAGGATTGTAATCATAGCCCATTGCTACACAGGCATCGATAAAGAGTTGGGATACCACAGCAGAGAACTTAATATCGGTGACACTCAACTCTCCATCGATCCCGTGGTATTCAGAGGCTCCTCGTTGCTGGTGCTCAGATTTTTTGAAATAGGGCAAGACATCTTGGTAACTCCAGCCAGGATTTCCCAATGAATGCCAGTGGTCATAATCATGAGGATTACCTCGGACATACATCATGAAGTTGATCAAACTGCTACCCCCCAGAACCTTGCCACGGGGACAAAACATTTTGCGATCGTTGAGGTAGGGTTCTGGTTCAGAGAAGTATGCCCAATCCACCTCGGAGCCAAGTAGACTCATGAATCCCGACGGAATGTAAATCTCTGATTTCGTATCCGGGTTGCCCGCTTCGAGGAGTAACACAGTTATATCACTGTCTTCCGTTAAACGGTTGGCAACGACACAACCTGCCGAACCTGCACCAATCACAATGTACTCATATTCAGTCACCATATTCTCCTCTACTAGAGAGCCATTCGTGTACATCATCTGAGCAGAATCAATGAATGCAATAACGACTAACTTACGAGTCAATTCGTTGCTCAACGTAACGATCGCGTGAAACGTGTTAGCAGTAATTAAGAAGCGATCGCTAGCAGTCAATACAACCGAATTCTTTTTTAGCTACTCCACTTTCTCTATGACTATGCAGGACGAAAGTGGAATAGCTAATGGTTCAAGCTGGGATCAAATAGACATCACTCAAACAAACCTTCTTTAGGTCCAATCCCTGGGTTTTCATGGTTAAATCCACCATCTTCTCCACCTGTAATGTGTAAGAGTTGATCGTCATTGAGCGTCCCATCAGAAGTATCTCCACCTTCATGAAAAATACCTTCTTTAGGTCCAATCCCTGGGTTTTCGTGGTTAAACCCACCATCCTCTCCGCCAGAAATTTGTGAAAGCTGCTCTAAATTGAGTTCTTGATCATTGCGTTTGGTAGACATGGCTCCTCCTGAAAAAGTTTGACATTAAGGACACAATTCATTCATCTGTAACGCGAAAAAAGAATTGTTTCGTCTAGGTTCCTAACTCCTTTAAGTGAACGTTTAATCCATCGCTTAATAAATTTAGCTGTCGATGGATAATGACAAAACCTGTAGTTCCTTTTTGCGTCGCTGCCGCCATTGTGAAATCTCATCCATTAGATACATCCTTCATGATCGATTTAAACCCGTACAACTATGGCTAACTAAGCTCTGTGGGTTGCAATTTAATGCCTTCGCTCACCTCATCTAAATTGAGCAAATGAGAAAGGAGCCTTAAATCCTGCATTAATCCAAGTCAGCGTAAGCGATCGCTCACGTAGAGCTTCTTCAAAATATTGCGAACATGAGTCTTCACCGTACCCACCGCGATATAGAGCTTCCTGGAGATCGTGAGATTATTGTGTCCATCCACAATCAATTGCAATACCTCCATCTCACGCGCTGTTAAAAGCTCGATCGCCATGACTTGTCGATACTCTGGCTCGATTGCCCGAATCATAATGATCTCTGCTCGATCGCAAGTTGCTTCAGTGCGATTGATGTTGTCGAGTTGAAAAGATTGAGACTGCTTTAACAATTCCACAACCTCTTGGGCAACCGCCATAAACGCCTGACTCACAGGAGAAATACCAAGAGAATCAAGCTGAGTCAGAGCGCCTAAACGCTCGATGTCATTTTTGATCAGTAAAGGAATACATACCATAAAATAATCCTCTGTAAGACACTTATTAGGTTAAGCTCTAGAGAGCTTAATGACTTGCAGTGATAATAGCTTCCAGTAACAATTCCATCTTCCAGCGATCGCTATAACGGATACTGTTGATAAACAAAGCTGGAGTCGCTGTTAATCCACTATTCAATCCACTTTCAAGATCTTGATTGATGCGATCGACATGCACCTGTCCGGCTAAATCTTGCAGAAATTGGCAAATATCAAGTTCCAGATTGTTGGCATACTCCACCAAATAACCGTTCTCTAACGCCTGTTGATGGTTGAACAACATGTCATGCATCTGCCAAAATTGACCCTGAACCGCTGCTGCTTCTGCTGCTTCTGCCGCACGTTGAGCCTGAGCATGGATCTGACGCTGGGGAAAATGCCGAAAGATAAAGCATAGGTAATTCTCTCCTAAAGAAACGCTAAGCTGCCGCTGAATGACTTTAATTAACCTATAAACATCCGCACTCTGAGAATCTTGATAATCCCCATACAACACCAGCACTACAGTGGCATTGAGTACACCTTGTCTATGATCCTGTGTGAAAGGTGGGACAAATAACGAACTGTAATCCTGATCTTGACTCACTACTACCTCTGAGGGAAAAGATGCTGATCGCTAACGATCGCCCTATACCTCTTTTCGCGTGGTTGATATATTGCAAACTTAGATCCTGCAACCCAGTTGCGGTCTGTGTTTGTATGCACTTACTATAGATAAGTGACTTTCACCTGTCGTCCACTTGGGGATGACATTTTTATATAATCGAGTGATGGATGAATGAGTCCATCTCACAATGGAAGCTTGGCTCCAACTAAAGTTGGAATTTGAATTCCAACTTTAGTACAGCCTATAAACTGACAAGCCCGCGTTTAACAGCAACAATCACAGCTTGCGTGCGATCGTTCACACCCAATTTACTTAACAGCCGATTGATATGCGATTTAACGGTGCTTTCGCCGATACTCAAGGCAGTCGCAATGTCGGCATTACTCATCCCCTGCGCCATTAAACGGAGCACCGCTAGCTCTCGTTCACTCAGTTCTGGATGACTCATTCGCTGCAAAAGTTTTGCCCCCACGGCTGGCGGCACATATTTCTGGCCACTATGAATTGTGCGAATCGCATTCAAAAGCTCATTGGGTTTGGTATCTTTGAGCAGATAGCCTTGGGCACCCGCGTGCAAGCCGCGATAAATATCTTCATCGCCATCATAGGTGGTGAGTACGGTAATCCGAGCCTGCTTAAATTCAGCACAAATCGCTGCAATGGCTTCTACCCCTCTCATTTGGGGCATACGTAAATCCATGAGCGTGACATCAGGTTGATATTGCCGAAAGGCATCGATCGCCTGTTGTCCATCTTCGGCTTGAGCAATCACCGTCATTTCTGGATCACGGTTAATGATGGTTGCCAGTCCCTTTCTGACAATGGCATGGTCGTCCACAATCAGCACCCGAATTGTAGTGGTTTGGCTCATCGTAATGCTCACTCGCGACTAATAATGACAATAATTTCGGTTCCCTGTCCCGGTTGGCTCTGAATCGTCAGTTGTGCGCCAATCTGCTCAGCCCGTTCGCTCATGCCCAGCAAGCCAAAGCCACTAACCGATGGAATACTACCTACCCCAAAACCCTGTCCATTGTCTTGAACGCGCAAGAGACATTGGATATTGTCATACACCAACTCAATCCTAATTTCGTCAGCATTAGCGTATTTTACGGCATTGGTCAAGGCTTCCTGTCCCACCCTAAGTAAGTGATGCTCAACGTCAGCTAGTAACGGATAAGCGATGCCTTTGCTTTCATAGGTTAGAGTCGTATCGGTCGTGGTTCTCATCTGAGACACAAGACGCTGTAGGGCAGTCTGTAAATTGCCCTCTTCCAATAGCTGAGGGCGGAGTGCTACCACCGATCGCCGCGCCTCTGCCAGCCCAGTGCGTGCCAGTTCATCAATCATTTCCAGCATTTCTAGATGTCCCTGAGTTGAGTCCAAATCATCTACCAATACTTGTGTCGCTGCTCCGACTTGGAGCAGAATACCTGTAAATGATTGAGCGAGTGTATCGTGAATTTCGCGCGCCATCCGGTTACGTTCTTCCAGAATGGAAGCGTGCTCGGCACGCAGTGCAGCGTCTCGCTGTTCGCTAACATCAAGCAGCACCCCCAACATTCGCACTGGTTGCCCAACTGCGTTATGAATGCCTCGACCTCTGGCAACCAGCCAATGGATACTACCATCTGGGTAAATCACTCGATATTCAGCTTCGTAATCAGTATGGTTTGCCAAAGCATCTGTTATGGCTTGCTCAACTCCATGAACATCTTCTGGATGAACGCGATCGCGCCATACCTGATAGCTGCTCTCAACTTCACCGGGGACTAACCCCAGCAGGCGGACATGGTTATCGTTCCACTCTATTGTCTCCTCCACGATATTCCAGTCCCAAGTGCCAATATAACTAACGTCTATAGCTAGTCTGCGCTGTTCTTCACTCTGTCGCAGGGCGTTCTCAACCCGCTGGCGCTCTTCAATCTCCTGAGATAGCAGCAACGTTCGCTCAGTTACTTGTTGTTCCAATGTTTGGTTGTAATCAGCTAATAGCTTCTCTGCTTGTTTGCGCTCGGTGATGTCTTGAAAGGCTACGATCGCATACGCCACATTACCCTGTTCATCAAACACTGGAGTACCCCACACCTCAAGTGGAACGGTTCGGTTGCTTTGGTAGATTTCCATATCATCAACCGTAGTACGTTCACCGCTCAACGCCCTGACAACTGGCATTTTCTCAGTGGGATAGGGTTGGTCTGTTCCTGCCAGGTAAACTTGATAAGCTTCTACAAGTTGATCTGCTGTTAGGGTGGAATCAGCGCCTTTGCCCACTAACTGAATGCCCCGCTGATTAGTGTAATAAGGGCGACCTGTTGCATCTAGTATGTTAATCCCCACTGGAACTGCTTCTAGGAATTGAGCCATCCGACTTTCACTAGCGCGTAGCTCTGAGTAGAGTTTGGCATTTTCGATCGCAATTGCTGCCTGAGTGGAGAGTAGGTT
>CASBQM010000001.1 GCA_949127645.1 Synechococcales cyanobacterium PMM_0036 | reverse complement strand
TCAGCACTGGGGTTCAGTTACTGCTGGCCAACTGCATGGCGCACGGCCGGCGCCAGTTTGTGGACGTTGCAGGGAGCTTTCCCGACGAATGCCGGTATGTGCTGGAGACCCTCGGGCAGGTTTACGTGAAGGATGCCGAGGCGCGTCAGAACGACCTGAAAGCGGACGAGCGGCTGGCGTTTCACCAACAGCACAGCGGTCCGTTGATGGAGCATTTGGAACACTGGTTCGAGCAGCAGTTCGCCGAGAAGAAGACGGAACCGAATTCGGGCTTGGGCAAGGCGATCACCTATTTTCAGCGGCACTGGAAGGGTCTGACGGCATTCCTGCGCGTGCCGGGTGCACCCTTGGACAACAACATTTGCGAGCGGGCGCTGAAGCGCGCCGTGTTGCACCGCAAGAACGCTCTGTTCTATCGCACTCTGCATGGAGCCGAGGTCGGAGATCTGTTCATGAGCCTGATTCATACCTGCGAGTTGAATCAGGTGAACTCATTCGACTATTTGGTGCAGTTACAACGCAACGCGCCGGAGTTGACGGCAAACCCAGCGGCATGGATGCCCTGGAATTACCGGGAGTCGTTGGCGAAGCAAACTACTGTTGCATGATTTCGAATCTTTTCCGGCGTTACGCACGCTCACCGGAAACTCACAACAAAACGTGAAGGTGAAGAGTTTTGTGGGCACCAGCCGGAATGCTTTGCTGATCCAGATTTGGACCGCGCTGATCGCCATGCTGCTGTTGAAATGGATGCACCATCTCTCCAAGGCGCTGTGGTCCTTCTCCAATATGGCTTCCATGCTGGCGCCTGAACCTGTTCACCTACCGGGATCTCCGCCGCTGGTTGGAGAACCCTTTCGGTACACCGCCGCTGGTCCCACTGGCAGAACAGCTTAGTCTCGTGCTGAGCTGATTAGGACAGGCACTTGATCATCTCTGCTGACAACAGTGAGAGGTCGGAGGTACAACTCAATTGAAACGGACCATTACGACACAAAATGACTGCACTATTCGACCGAGTCCTAACGAGAAGCTCAGAGATCTTGGACAGGAGGCGTTAGCTCAAAGCGGAAGACCTCACCTTCAAAAGTACACGTCCGCGCACGCAAGTCACCCGTCTGCAACACGGACCGTCACGTTTGCGTCTGTTTTGGACAGCAGTGAAACGGCATGATATTGATTAGCGTGTCCGCTGCGGTCAGTTGACATCAACCCAGATGATGGAACTGCCAACGCGTACTATAAGTCGGCCTAAAGTCTCGCTGTTCATCAGTCGAATTATTTGATTACTCTGTCGGACTGCCGAGCTGTCAACCTCTAATGTGTTACCGCTATCAGGGTCAAGTCTGAAAAGTCCTGAGCGGGCGGTCTCAGCCGCTCCGGGCGCAACGTCAGTCTGAATGCTAATCCACGGTTGCCCTGAGCTACCCATCGCGACACCACTGATTTGTTCATTTCTTGCCAATGTCCGGATAGGCCACCTACCGAGTACCGCTCCAGACGACGATAATTCAACCCACTCTCTTTGAGTCAACACTCCTACTCGACCTTGGCCGGCAACGAGAGTTGCACCTAAACTGAGCCGGCCCGAGAGGGAACTGTGTGGTAGCGCTGAACGCATTAGCCTACCCATCGGATCGTACTGACGCAAAACATCAAAATCCGTTTTGTCTCTTTTGTCAGCATCGTATTCTCGATTCATTGCCCAGAGAGTCCCATCGTCTGCAAATGCTAAAGCCCTTGCTGCAAATGGTGCAGTTTCCACAATTTTATCGATGTTGCCCGCCTTATCTATCCAGACAATGGCGGAGGTTGTACGATTATCGGAACTAACAAGTGTTGTTGTCACGCAGAGCACTCCAGACGGAGAGACCGCGACATCAGTCAACTTTGTACGAGCAACACTTGACACAGTGACGGGCACCTCGCGCAGTGGCCCTCCTCCAGTATCGAGAAGTAATATGACATCTCCTCCGGCTCTACCACGCGATCGTGATGCAACTACGCCGAATGCGAATTTAGGAGAAGGTTGGCCGGCATAGCTGGGCAATGAGAACTCATGCAGACGCTTCGATATAATAGGGGAAGCCCCGGAAGCACTCCCAACAAAAACCGCTCCAATAAGAGCCGTCAACCCTGCCGATCGAATATACATTGTGGTTACCCCGCGTTCTAATGCTAATGACCGCATGTGTCTTCTTGACAGAAGGTTGCACAACCGTCAAGGGTGCAGTTGAGAAAACCGTCGTAGTAGCGCCCGGAATCTGGGCTTCCGAATTCACCGTCGACCTCAAGGTATGGATATGCTTGTGCGCTGGCCGGACAACAATCGTCAGGGCCCTTTATCCAGTAAGAACCGCTACAAGAAGTCACATAACACGGAAATTGGGCATGGACTGTCTTCATACCGAGGATCTTCTCCCACCACAATAGACTGGTGGTACGTTGGCCGCATGCACGCACACTCGTTGAAACTATCCTCATATCTACGGGAGAGAATGAGGCACTGAGGAATAAACCCTTCAGTGGTTTACCTCTTTCGTTGAAGACTCTAGCCGGACTACGTGTCGGCCTGCGGCGAGTTGGGTGCCCGACCGAAACAAGTACCTAGTGCCAGTGCACACGCAATGGCTAAAGTG